>JAFZUH010000225.1 GCA_017618435.1 Bacteroidales bacterium
GTGGCTACAGTGTATTTTTTGAATAGTAAATCGTTATCAAAATCTCTGATATTGTTTAGGTTGAGTACACCTACACACAATAGCCCCATGGCTATAGAAAGCCAAAGGACAAATAGGGAACATTCCGCAGTTTGTAAAAAGAACGTGCCGTTTACGCTGATAAGACCGAAAAATACGAACACGGACAAATCGCCACCGTAATGGTAGCCGTATGCCCGTTTTCCTAAGGTGTATTTGAGGGCTGCAACAATAGAAAGACCTCCCAATAAAATGAAAATCAATCCTTTTAAATTCCAAAGGTTTCCCAATGATAAAAATAGGAGTGTAAGCCCAGAAAGTATTGATAATATGCAAAATGCGACAATCAGCATTTTCATTTCAAATATACTGATTTTGCCTTCTTGCAAAGCGTAGGCTTTCCTATTTTGCTGTTGAGAGTCTGTTCCATGCAACAAATCGCCCAATTCATTGGCCAAATTAGCCGATATTTGCAATAGAACCGCTGTTAATAAATTAAAAATGAATATCTTTGTAGATATATTTGTTTTTACAGCACTTGTGCCGAGCAGAATGCCCGATACGGACAAGGGGAGGGTTCTCAAACGGAAACTTTGAAGATATACTTTAATTTTTTTCATTTTTTATACCATAATATGCGGAAACAATGCCGAAACTCATTTTTTTTTGATGTAAATTTTCAAATCCGGCATTTGCCAATTCTTGTAAAAACGCTTGTCCTTGCGGAAACCGATAAACGCTGTCGGGCAAATAGGTGTATGCCGATTGGTCGCCCGATATTTTTCCGCCGACAAAAGGTAAAATGCATGTAAAATAAAATTTATAGATATGTTTGAATATCTTGATTTTGGGTTGAGAAAATTCCAATACAATCAATTCTTTATGCGGTTTTAAAACTCTGTATATTTCTTTGAATGCTGTTGCTCTATCCGCAAAATTTCTTACGCCAAAAGCCACTACAACAGCATCAAAATGTTGGTTTTCAAATGGTATATTTGTAGTTGAGCCGACTTGAAGATGTATTTTGTCTTGCAAACCGTATTTCCGTATTTTTTTTTGACCTATAAGGAGCATTTTTTCGGAAATATCTATGCCTTCAATGTGTTGTACTCCTTGTCTGGCAATGGTGACAGACATGTCTGCCGTGCCGCAGGCTATGTCCAAAACACGTTGATGTGCCGTTGCGGAAATGTGTTTTTTGATGGTTTTTTTCCGCCAATATTTGTCTATTCCAAAAGACAGCAAATGATTGAGCCTGTCGTATTCGGAAGCAATGTTGTCAAACATTTGACGGCAAAAAACATCTTGGGATTCCATGGGGAGGTTGCGGTGTGAAAATTATTCGTTGTCCAAACCTACCGTTTCTCCGTAGGAGAGAACTGCATTTTTGATACATTCGTTGCAGGGACATAATATGTTGCCATCTGGTGTTTTGCTTTTTAAAACCTTGCAGGTAACGCTTCCGCATTTTTGTTGGAATGTTTCAGATACTTGCTTGGCTAATTTAAGACTTCCTTTGCCCTCGGTGGCACAACCGACAATCATTACAGCCCCGACCAATGCTCCGCAAGTGCCTTCCATATTGCCCATGCCAATGGCAAAGCCTGCTGAAATATGGAATAACTGTTCTTCCATCAATAGGGTTTGGTCTGATAGTACTGCCGTTACGGCTTGGCAACAATTATAGCCTTTTTGGTTTAATTCCACTGCTTTTTGTGCTCGTTCTTCTATTGTCATTTTTCCTAACGATTTATTGATTTGCAAAAGTATAAAAAAAAGTTGTACCTTTGCAATGCAATTCTCAATATGTAGATTGCTATAATTAAATGGATTATTAACGAAAAATTAGAAAATAAAAGAGAAAGTCAATACAAATTTAGTTTGTACATCATAGAATAGAAAAAAGCGATTTAGCATATCTGGTTTTCCTGAAACTTGGACACTTTCAGAATTATCCCCAGAAAGGCTACAGCGGCGTTCTCGCACAAGCGTGGGCTTAGACGTTGTAATTGGGGATAAAGGGTTGTCCAAGACCTCAGGAAAACCGATGAAAACTTAAAGGTGCCACGCTTTTTTTATGTGCAAATATTCCTCTGTTTCGGCACAC
>JAFZUH010000226.1 GCA_017618435.1 Bacteroidales bacterium
AACAATGCAGGCAGATTCTTCAACGTCTTGACCGCTGTTACAGGAGAGTTTACAAGCACAGGACATACGGAGGCAGGTGGCTATCCTGCAAGTCCTGCACCAACCCCGGCACCAAGTATGGTTGCCAACAACAGAAAAGCCGGTTCTGGTGATGATTTGGGAGCCGTAAAATGGCAGGATTATAGTTTGCCGATAGAATTGTTGTCATTTGTTGGTTCTTGTCAAAACGGGGTAACCACTTTCAATTGGGAGACGATGACGGAAACCAACAACGATTATTTCACCATAGAGGCAAGCCGCGATGCTGTCAACTACGAAGCAATTGCCAAAATATCGGGTGCAGGCACCACCTCGCAAAAACAGCAATATAGTTATCATATCAATACGAATGATGGTATGATGTATTATCGATTGAGACAAACCGATATAGACGGTCAAACGGAAGTGTTTGCACCGATAGCCGTACAATGTACTGACAGCAAGAGCGAAGAACCAAACATAAACATCTATCCCCAACCTGCGGAAAATATGTTTGAAATAAACGTTCAAGGCGAGGGAGTAGAGATAGAGCAAATGAGTCTGTACAATATGGTAGGCAGTTGTATCAAACGTCAGGTGGTGAACGGCAGGACGGCTGCAATGAGTTTGGAAACCTTGTCTTCGGGCGTTTACAATCTGCTGATAAGGCTGTCAGACGGCAAACTGTACAACAAAAAAGTAGTTGTAACGAAATAAAAATAGATGATAAATTTTTGTAAGGCTGCCATAATATGGTAGCCTTTTTTGAAAATTGAAAGATGATTTTTTTAACAAAGGTATTTTGTACATCTTGATATACGACAATATTTTTCGGTTTTTTCTTGTATATTTCAAAAAAATTACAAACTTTGCTTTTAAAATCTTAGTATAAAGATACGTTTATTAAAAAGTTATGATATTATATTTTTCAGGAACGGGGAACTGTTTGGCTATCAGCAGAAAATTGGCAGAAGGTTTAAACGAACAAGTATTGCCTCTTGTTAAGGCCACAAAAACAGACTTGACAAACGAGAAAAAAATAGGTTTTGTTTTTCCAACTTATTGGTTTAATGTTCCTAAAACAGTTTATGAAACTATTTCCGAACTAATCTTACCGAAAAATGCCTATTATTTTATTGTCGTTCCATGTGGAGCACAAGCAGGAAATGCAATATGGACAATAAAACACTTGTTGCAAAAAAAGGGAATTAAACTCGGCTATTGCAACAAAATCCGTGTTCCCGACAATAGTGCTATTGGTTTCGGGCGAAATCCCAATAAACAAATTTGGAAATTTGATAAGTTCGCCCAACGCTTCAATCAGATAAAAAAAGATATTGCTATATCTTCATTTCAACATCATTACGCATGGTGGGATTTGATTAGTGCTATTTTTGCCTTGCCTTTTGTGGAAAAACGTGTTAAACCAATGCTCTGTCCTGCTTGTAATGAACACAAATGTATTGCTTGTGGCATTTGTGTCAAAGTTTGTCCGATGAAAAACATACAAACAGACAACAATGGCAAGATAACAATGGGAAACAATTGTGCCGCTTGTCTTGCCTGCATACATTTCTGTCCTCAACAAGCAATGGAAATCGGGGAAAAACCGACACCAAAAGAAGCCCAATATCATCACCCCGATATTCAACTGAAAGATATGTTGTTAAGATTGTAACCCGTCTTGGGAACTATATAAAAAAAAAGGCTATCAAAAATTGATAGCCTTTTTCTCTGTTTTTCTTATTCTTTGATTAACTTTTTAACAATTGTTGTTTTGTCTGTTTGAATACGAATGAAATAAATGCCGTTTTTGAAATTGGCTACATCAATGGAATAGAACAAACTACCATTAGGTGTAACTTGTTCTTGATACAATATTTTTCCTTGTACATCAATAATTTGTATATTACATTTGTCAAATATTGATTCTATAGATAAGTAGGCTTGTCCTTTAGTCGGATTTGGATAAAGTTTCACGTTTTCTTGATATGCAATATTTTCCTTTATATCAGTTGTGGATTTAATATACAAAGTATCACTGATAGAGCCTTGATAATTGATATCATCAACAGTAGCGACAACAAAATATGCACCCGGTTCAACCGGCAAATCCAAACTTCCATTGTAAGTAACAATCACATTTAAATTGTCCGGTTCTATGTTAATAGGTGCAGATTTGGGTGTATTATCATACATATATGTCATTTCTCCAAACTGCATGGTTGCCATGGCTTTTATTATCAATAGTGATGTACGGAATATTTGAGCATCATAATTGGGTTCATCGATTTGTATTTCAACATCATACAAACCGGCTTTGATAGGTTCCACTGCGATATTGTTTTGCAAATAGGTAATGGTAAAATTCACGTCATCAGCAGTTTCTACAGCAATGGATTTGATTTGACCATCGTATATTTGTATGGTATCGCTACTTACAACACTTGTTTGCAGTGGCAATATTTGGAAAACAAAAGAGGTATTGCCTACAATGTTTGTATCGCTAATAACAATGTTTGCATTGTATATACCGGCATTAATAGGTTTTTGTGTGGAACCTTCGTATAAAACATCAAACGTAGTAAAGGTTGGAGTAACTTGAATGGTTGCACCTTGTTCCATTTGATTGTAGGTAACGACAGTATCTTGAATGTCAAAATAGGCTTGTGCTTTTTCTATAGTAAATAGTGCACTGTCGCAACCGCTATAATTCGGACTTGTAACAGTTACAACAACATTATATACGCCGGCATTGACAACAGAGGTAGTATTGATTCCATTGATAGAAACACTATAGTTTACACTATCAGAAAGACTAATGACAGGCTGTTTGCTTTGCATATCATATACATGGTTCATGTCTGCAAACTGTATAGTTACAGGAGCAGGTGCTATGGTCATTGTTGCTGTAGCCTGTCCAAAATAATTACTGTCAATAATATCAACAACAACTTGATAATCACCTGCATTTACGGGTAGAGTTGAACTATTGTTGTAAGTTATTTGATAATTCAAATCGGCAGGAACAATTGTAACTGCTACTTGTTTGCCCGTATTGTCAAATATATGAGACAAATTGCTTATGGTAATAATTGCAGAATCTTTTTCTATAACCATAGTATCAGTTTGAGTGCCAAAATAATTTCTGTCTGTAATAGTGGTTTCCACTATGTAAATGCCACTATTGACAGGTCTTTGGGCAAAAGCATTATAAGTTGTTACAAACGAAAGGTTGTTTGGAGTTGTTGTTACCCCAACATTCAATTCGTTGCCTGTATATGTTTGTTGTAAGCCCGTATGGGTAATAGTAGCCATGGCTTTGTTGATAATCATAAACGTATCCAATTCACCTGTATAATTTTTGTCTGTAACAACAATTTTTACAGGTATTGTATCGCTATTGATAGGCAACAAAATATCGTTATTGTACAAAACAGAGGTTGTCAAACCTGCCGGAATTGTATTTATTTGTATTGATTTAGACGTGCCATCGTATGTATGTACCAAGTCAGATACTTCAATTGTTGCCACTGCCTTGTTGATGACAAGACGTGCTGTTTTGACGGACGGCATAGCAAATGTATCGGTACTGATGGCAACCACATTGTATGTACCTGCATCTGTTGGCATTGTCGTATCACCATTGTATATAAGTTTGTAATGAACAAAGTTAGGTTCAATAGAACTATTCAGTCGGTGAGGCAAACCATCATAAACAATAGAAGAATCTTGCATATTGCAAACAGATGTACACTTGTTTACAGTAAATGTTGCACTATCACAACCTTCGTAGTTGCTGTCCAAAACAGTTGCATAAACAGTATATGTTCCCACTTGTACAGGTAGAGAATCGCAACTATAACGAATAGTTGTATTTAATGTTGCTGGATTTGTATTTATTGTTGCCTGATGTGCCAAGGTATTGTATGAAGCAACAAGGTCGGTAAAGTTGATATTTGCAGTTGCCTTGTTGATGGTTAGAACTGCGGAATTGTTTCCTTCGTAATTTGGTTCATCTATAACAGCAACAATGTTATATGTTCCGGCATTGATAGGGGAAACGGTATCACTGCTATCAACTAAAATATTGTAATTTAATCCACTTGGAGAAGTGCTGATAGTTGGGAAATGTGCCGTACTATCAAAAATGAAAGTAGTGTTTCGCAAACTGATAGAGGCTGACGCTTTTTTGATAATCACATTGGTAAATGCTTGTCCATAATGATTAGGAGTTGCCACTGAAATTACCACGTGATATGTTCCCGCATTGACAGGATTATCGCTTAAATTGTTGTACAAAGTAACCAATTCTATATTAGGAATATCTGTTGTAGCTGTTATTTGTTTGGCCAAACCATCGTATGTGAATAGGGTATCTGATACAATGCTGACGTTTACCAAAATAGGATAAACACGGAAAGATGCCCACATATAATCAGATTTACCTTCTTCTGCCAAATCTATGGTAAGCCCAACATGATATAAACTACCGCCAATACCATTGGCTTCCAAATCTTCTGTATTGATTGCAAATGCACCTGAATCTGAAGCACAAATTACATTGCCAAGACTATCCACCAATTTCCACTGATAACCTTGAGAAGTCGGATTGGAATATGTTGCCACAATTTGTTGCCCCCAAACTACACTATCTGCAACGGAAATGGTACCCAAGGTTCTTTTTTTGCCGATAAAAACAGTTTCTCCTACTGCATTGATAGTATACAAACCAACGTTGTCGGCAACCACAATAGCCGTTTCAGAATTGACTGTATAACTGCTCGAATCTGGGAGAATATCATTAATAAAATGCAATCCTTCTTGCAAGAACGATTGCGAGCCAGATTTATGTGAATTTTGCAAAAGTGATTGTGTGCCTTTTCTTAATGTAATTTGTGAATTTGTAAAAGATGTATATTCTACCGATGTGGTAAGTATAGCAGAATCACTTGGGGTAAGCGTGTCAATAGGAATTTCCTCGTGGCCGCTTGGATTTACGGCTATATAAGGCATAGCAATGCCATTGGCCCCTTTGGCTCCGTTACCGCCGTTACCGCCGTTACCGCCGTTGCCGCCGGTTCCACCATGAATACTACTACCACCTTGTCCGCTGACATATCCTGCTCCGCCTTTGCCGCCAGTACCACCTGTGCCACCGGCTCCGCCATTGCCACCTACACCGGCTTGTCCACAAATAACACTTGAAGATGAAACATTTGTTTGTGTTGCTTGGTAACTATAGATACCGAATACACCGCCGCCACCTATGCCACCTGTGCCACCTGTACCAGCAGTGCCGCCGCCACCGCCGCCGCCGCCAGACCAAGAGCCTGTACGTTTAGCACTGCCGCCACCGCCAGCACCACCACCACCGGCACCACCGGCACCATTGGATCCTGATGCGGATTGATTGCCCGGTTCAAAATATTCACTAATAGTATATGCATTAATAGTTTGTCCGTCTGTACCATTGGTACCATTAGCCCCATTGCCGCCATTGCCACCGACAGTTCCGTTTTTAGCACCACCGTTGCCTTTTGTTCCACCAACAGCACCTCCGCCACCATTGGCACCGTCTTTTCCTGCATTTCCTGCGTTTCCGCTACCTGTAACAGTTCCATCTCTTCCGCCACCACTATCACCACCTTTGCCTCCAGCCAAAGTGCCACTACCTTTGGCTGCACCTCCGGCAACAGAAGAACCTCCTGTGTACATCCCCAAAATACTGGTACCGATTGCTCCTGTTTTACCGTCGTTACCTACTTGACCATTGGTACCCGCTGTTCCGTCTTGACCATTGCCGCCATTGCCTATCACAAGGTTGCAACGTTCCACATAAGTATTGGTTGCAACGCCGGAAGTATAAATACCATAAACACTTGTCCCTTTTCCGGAAGAGTGCCTGTCGGCAGTTGTAGCTCCAGTAACATTGACAGTAAGATTTTTGAGCATCCAATTGGTATCATTGATGGAACGGAAACCTATTCTATGATTGGCATTGCCAATAGTTGTTATCGCATTTATATTAATAGTGGTTGTAGAATCTGCATGTTTTACCCATGTTTTTTTGGTGTTGTCAAAAAACCAACCGCCTTCTATAATTAAATTAGAACTTAGGTCTATAATCTGATTCTCATTATAAACACCTTTAAGCATACGTATATATGTAAACTCATTTGCATTAATGGAGGCTAACGTTCCCGACAATGTTTTCTTGGGATCAAGAGATGTACCTGCTGCATTGTCATCTCCATCAGGACTGATATAGATAATTTTTGTTGAAATTTGTCCAAAACTTATTCCCATAAGGAACAAAAAACAAATTATACCTAATAGCCGATAAATCAAATTTTTCATAAAAAAATTTTTTAATATTTGTGTCGGCAAAGGTATATAAAAAAACAATATGAAAACACAAAAATGTTGTTTTTTTATTGTTAGTCAAAAAATAATATACTGATTATAAGTTTTTTATGTGTTATTTTTTCAAGTTTTTGACCAAAATAGAACAAAACATAAAATATTGATTTCAAGCGTTTTGATTGTTTTAAAATAATTGACTGTTTTGGTATAGAAGTCGATGAATTTATTTTATTCTTTCACAGTTAATAAATTTATTATCAATAATTTTGCATAAATCTTCTTTCGTTTTTTCTGCAGAAAGAGCGTTTTGGCATTTGTACATTTTTTTAATTATTTTGCCTTTTATAATCATTTTCTTCATTTGGTCAATATTTGGAGCGGAAGCCAATTTGGCATATTCTTTGTAAGTGATATTTAGAAAAACAGTATTAGGTCCAATTCCCCGATTGTCTAAAAAATAACCCTTTTTCAATGGAGTCGGGCAGGAATTTTCCGTTATATCTCTCGGGTCCGGATAGGAAATAATGGTGCTTTGGTCCTCAGAAAGGGCAATGGGAACACAATTGACATATTTTTTGTTCATTTTAAAAATAATAGTAGGCGGCAACATTTGAACGGTTTGCTGATTGTTGTCTTTTAATTGCATTTGCCCGTATCCCCTATTTGCAAAAACTGCTAAACAAATAATAATCAGACTGATATATGATATGTGTTTTGACATGACTTTTGTATTTCGGTTTTGTGCAAAAATACAATTTTTTCTACGATTATCCGGTCAATTGGCACTTTTTATAAATATTTTTGGTCTATTGGTCAAACAGTCGGCTATTTTTGCCACAACTCTCCACTTTGGGCTTGTCGCATCAATTCTACATACTCCAAAATCTTGGCGGTTATCTCCTTTTGCAAACGTTTATATTCCGGAGTTTCAAATACATATCGATTAGGCAAACCTTTATTTTCTATATATTTATCCATTTCAGCTTTCATCTGATTCGTAATAGGCCACAACAAACTCGTTAGTTTTGAACGTTCATTCTCCTCCATCGGAGGCATATTGGCTATTATATCGTTGTATATATATACATGTCTTTTTGCTTGCAACAAAAGCACCCATAATTCTGCATATTCAAAACACAGTGTATCTGCACTTTGTACGGAACTTTTCAATTCTTCCATTTGTTTGTCCCCAAATAGTTGGAGTTTTTGCTTTGCAGCATCAATATCCTCCTGCAAAAGCGAATTGGATTGTACAATTACGATAGTTTTCGTGCGATTATCTTGTACTGGCACTGCAGCAGACTCCTTTTTGTCTGCTGACAACGGACTATCTGTTTGCCGGAAAGAAGTATCTTTTTCTTTTTGTGATTCTTCTGTTTGTAAAACAGAACTTTTTTCATTTTTTGTTACGGCATATTTCCACACAAGCACCAACAAAAGAGCAAGCACAAAGCCTGTTGCGACAACAATCCGCAACCCAAAATTTACCTTATCCGATTTCTGCAAGGCTTGTTCCACCGCTTTGGCATCAGGATAACGCTCGGCAACCTTATCGCGAGTACATTTTTTAACAATATGTCGGTATTTGTTGGGGAACAACTGTTTCAAAAGTACGCCAAAGGCATAAATATCGGCACGGCAATCTATGATTGTCCCCTCTGTCATCTGTTCGGGAGCGGCATACCCTTTCGTATAGGCTGGCTCTTTAAGAATAGCATAGTCATCGGAATCAAACAAGCCAAAATCTATTAGTTTGACATTATCGCCGTTATAAGTTATGAGTATATTTGAGGGTTTAAGGTCGCGATGAACTATCTGCATACCATGATAATACTGCATTGCATCAAGCAATTGTCTAACAATTTTCTTTCGCAACACAATTGACGGATTTTCCTTTATAAAATCAGCAAGCGTACGGCCATTGATATATTCCATTACAATACAAGGACCTGCAACAGCATCGTTTTCAACACCATATACATGAACAATATTGGGATGGTCCATTTTTACGGAAGCATCAAACTCTTTTTCGAGCATGGCCATATAAACAGGGTCTGCCGCATACTGGGGTTGCAGCCCTTTGAGAATATGCCATTTGCCATGTCGTTGGGCTTTGTAAAGCCTGCTATAATTTTTGGTTTCTATCTCCGAATAGTTGGTAAATTCGTTGGACACAGAAAAATCTAAAATTTTGGCATACCCCGATGTGCTTTGTTCATCTTCCATAGTGCAAAAATACAACTTCTTTTTCAATTGTATTTATTCCATCTGACATTTTATCTGCAAAAGAACTGAAAAAGAACTAAAAATCTTTTATGTTTTTAACTACCTTTGCACTATGAATTTAAGATAAGGAAAAAATATGGAAGTGTCTCATATACATATACAAAAGCTGAAAAAATTGGTCGAAGAATCTGCCTTGCACCCGTTAAAAACCACCAAAGATTTTGAAAATCTGCATTGGCAAATGCAGGAAAGAATCCACGATACCATCAGCACCAGCACAATAAAACGCCTTTGGGGGTATATTGACAGTTACGAAACCATTAGAGAAGAAACGCTTGATGTTTTGTGCCGGTTTATTGGATTTCCAGATTATCATACTTTTGTTGCAGATTACTGCCAAATAGATTCCGAACAAACCTCCCACCGTATCGTATCATCTACTTTGTCTATAAACGAAATACAAATCTCCGATTGTTTGGTTATAGAATGGAATCCCAACCGCCGTTTGTTGCTGAATTATAATGGCAATGGCATTTTTGAAGTTATCGGTGCACAGAATTCGAAAATAGTGGTCGGAGACACATTTCATTGCACCCGATTCACCATGAATCAGCCTCTATATATTGATAACCTTATTCACGAAGATATGCCTCCCGCATTGTTTGTTATCGGGAAGAAGGGCGGACTTACCAAAATAGAGAAAATAGAAAAAACAGAAAGTTAAGTTTCAACAAATCCACCTATTCAAAACAATAAAGGACGATATAATATATCGTCCTTTACTTTATCTAAACCATATCAAATTTTAGTATTTGTCTTCTATTTGGTCTTCTCTGTTTTCAACATATTTTTTGAATTGGTCTGCCAAATAAGAAGAAACATTGGGGTCATTTTTAACTCTTTTGCAAATTTGATACATTTCGTCTTCTATCACTTTGGCTTTCTTTTTTTCTTTGTAATGGAGAGCCTTATCGTATTGAGACAATTTGCCGTAAATACCATATTTCATACAAAGGTCATTAACGGTTTTTGGGGGGTCATTGTATTTTTTATCGCCATTGTCCGTTTTGGCAACCGTTTTTGCACTGGCAACAGTACCGGCATTGTTGTTGAAAGAACAAGTCAATGCTTTTGTGTTGTTTAATATATCAACGGCCTCTTTGTAGGAAAAACTTTTCTTTGAATTTTCGTTTGCAGAGAAAATAATATTTTTTTCAACTCCTTCTACAGTATTGATAATTGGCAATATGGAAGCAATGTCTTCGCCTGCAAGAGTTAAATCGTCACGCACTTTAAGTTTATTGGCATCAAGAAGATTCATGTCAATAGTAAGGTCATTGAAATTATTCCCGTCAACCTTTTGTATTGGGACAGTCGCTTTTATCATCCATTGTGAATTATCACTCGGATCTTGAGCCATAAATAATCTTACATCACTACCTAATTTGAATGATGTGAAACTATTGCCAATAATTTCAACATTGGTTTTTGTAATAATTGTTTCAACGGGGTCGTTTGAACAACCTGTCATTAATGCTGCTGCAAATAATAGGAATATAACCTTTTTCATCTTTTAAATATATTATTTAGTATTATTGTTAATATTTTGCAAAGTTATAATATTTTTTTTATTTATTTGCAAAATCAAGATGTAAGATGAAAAAATGATAAAAATTTTACAATCCATTATCACCATTTGACCTGCAATTGTACTCTTACATCTGTTTTGGTCGGTCTGTCTATTTTTGCCAATCCGCTACCATTTTCCGATTTGTTGTGAAAATAGGTTTGTGCTATTTTAAACCATAAATTTACATGTTTGCCTATCCCGACAGTTGTCAATAAATACACTCTGCTTCCTTTTCCGTACAAAGCAGGAATACTATAAGCGAACAAAACATCATCTTCCATGGCATAAACCCGTTCGTTGTACGAATAAGTGTCAAAAAATGCGTATCTGAAAGCAAAAGACAATGGTATTTTCTTGATACTATATTTTATATCCTGATACAACAAATAGCCTTGACGATATTTTGTCGCCCCTACCGACAAAGCATTAACCACTTCCAGACGAGTTTTCATGGATAAATTTTGCAAAGGACTCCAATTTAAATGCAAACGATAGTTTTGCCTTTGCGTTAAACCTATTTCGTTATAATAAGCAGTTGAAACGTTGGCATCTTTATTCTTTATTTTCACCTGCACATAGCCATTAAAATTATATAATGGCGAAAATGTCAATTGTGTCTGCAAACCGAAGCCTGAACTCGGAGCGTCTATATTATATTTCAACCAAGGAAAATGAAAATAGTTAAAACAAGTATTCCATTG
>JAFZUH010000227.1 GCA_017618435.1 Bacteroidales bacterium
GCCGTAACGGTGCTGGTGAGGTTGAACGGGTTGCCAATGGCCAACACCGGCTCGCCAATACGCACCTTCTCCGAATCGCCAAAGGGGATGTAATCCAACCCCGAGGCATCAATCTTCACCACCGCCAAATCGGTAGCCGGGTCGTTGCCCACCAGTTTGGCAGGCAACACACGTTTGTCGTTGAGCGTCACCGTGATGCGTGCAGCATCCTGCACCACATGGTTGTTGGTGACGATATAACCGTCTTCGGTAACGATGACACCCGAGCCAAAAGCGCTATAGGTCTGTCGCTGCACCCCCTGGTTGATAATCATGCCAAAGAAAGACTGGTACATAGGTGTCAGCTTCGACACGTCGCACTTGATGTGTACAACAGCGTCGATGGTCTTTTCGGCCACCTGCGTGAAATCGACCACCGATTGAGCCGAGGCGGCCATACCGAACAGCCAAAAGACCACGATGAGGAATGATGACTTGAACGTTTTCATGTTGCAAAAGTTTGTGGTTGTATGTGTTTTTTGTAATAAACTTTATTTCAAACAACGTAAATACATTTGTATTGTGTTTTCCAAGCCGAAATATAGGGCATCGCAAATGAGAGCATGTCCGATAGACACTTCTTTCAGCCAAGGAATGGATTGATAGAAAAATTTTAAATTTTCCAAATTCAAATCATGTCCGGCATTCAGTTCCAATCCGACTTTTTGTGCTTCTTTGGCGGCAAAAACAAAGTTTTTTATGGCTTCGTCTTTGTTTTGTCTGTATTTGGAGGCATAACTTTCGGTGTACAATTCCACTCGGTTGCAAAATGTTTCGGCTGCTCCGTTTACCATTTTTTCTTCAGCATTCACAAAAACAGATACACGAATACCTTTTTGTTGAAAGGTTTTTACTATATCTCTTAGAAAGTCCCGATTGTTGATAGTATCCCACCCTGCATTAGATGTTATTGCCTCTGGTGGGTCCGGCACAAGCGTTACCTGATTGGGAACGACTTTTAAAACCAAATTGACAAATTCTTTTGAAGGGTAGCCTTCTATGTTAAATTCAGTTGTAATGAGTGGTTTTAAGTCTATAACATCTTGATAACGAATATGTCTTTCATCGGGGCGGGGATGAACTGTAATTCCTTCCGCTCCAAATCTTTGACAATCTTTTGCTACTTGCAGCACATCAGGAAGATTATGGCCTCTGGCATTGCGAAGGGTCGCTATTTTGTTGATATTTACGCTTAAACGACAAGACATTGTTATAATTTTTAGTCAATATTGGTTTTCCACAATCCATGTAGATTACAATATTCGTAAACAGCAATAGGTTTTTGTTTGCAAATGCAAAATTCTGCAACAGGTTGATCTTTTGGGGGGTTTAGATAGGCAATTTGTCCGCCATTTTCGGTTTCCAAATAAATGAAAGCAATATGATGTGCTTCCAACATGGGGTGCAGAGTGCTACCGACTTCAACTTTTAAGGTGCAGTCATCAACGCGGGTAACAACGGGGACATGTTTTTCTGCACTTGCATCTACGGTATTTGCGATGAGTTCTTCCATAGGTTCCCCGCAACAAACTACTTTTACTCCACTATCAACGTGTTTTACAACAACATTGCCACAATGTTTACAGATATAAAATTTTGTTTCCATATTTAAATATTTTTTAGAAAAACGAACAAGATGAAAGAAAATTGTATTTTCCCGAATTCAAATTATTGGGGATTTATGTCCAACAATTCCACTTCAAAAATAAGCATGGAACCGGCAGGAATGTCATTGCCAACAGCTCTGTCTCCGTATGCCAAATCGGAAGGAATCCAAAATTTGTATTTGCTGCCTACGGTCATTAGTTGCAAACCTTCTGTCCAGCCTTTTATCACTTGATTCAAAGCAAAAGTTACCGGTTCTCCGCGGTCGATTGACGAATCGAAAACAACGCCATTGTGCAAATAGCCTTTGTAATGTACTTTTACTTTGTCTGTTGCAAGCGGTTTTTTGCCTTTTTTGTTTTCTTTTAAAACTTGATATTGCAATCCCGAAGCGGTTTCTTTAATGTTGGGATTTTTTTTGTTTTCTGCCATAATGTTGGCGGAAATATTTTTATTGTATTGAATTTCAGATTTTTGTTTTTCGTTTAATGCTTGTTGGACATACGTGTTGAAATATTGTCCCAATTCATTGATTTGATTCTTGTCAATTTT
Organism: Bacteroidales bacterium; assembly: GCA_017618435.1. GTDB lineage: Bacteria > Bacteroidota > Bacteroidia > Bacteroidales > WCHB1-69 > UBA1205. The sequence continues at coordinate 2,197 of JAFZUH010000227.1, forward strand.
GGGTTGTTTGGCTTGATAAGCGTCAAGAATGCCGGCAACAAACGCTTCAACGTTGATGTTTATCTGATGATATTGAAAATACGCTCCTGTTTGATAACCGTTGGCGTAGGCAGCAGAATCTGTTTTTGAAGAAAATGTTTGTGCATAAGAAAATATTGTTGCACAAAGAAAAAATAGGGCTAAAGAAATTTTTTTATTCATTGTATTTTTGTTTTTTTTAATTGTTATTAATATTTTTTACTTTTTTTGAAAACCAATCTTTGTGGTTAAAACAATATGACAAGCCTCCGCCAAGTTGTAAATCCAACCCATTAACATAGTTCAATTTGTTTTTTAAATTGCCGTTAAAACTTGTCAAACCTGCCGAATAGGCATTGTAGAAACATAAAGACAATCCTTTATAGAGATGAATATCTATTCCCAAGCAAAGTTTTAGTCCAAAACAAAAACCACGAATATCTTTGGAACGGCCATCGGACAATTCGGTTGTTTTGTTTTCTTCCCCTTCAATCACCTCCACTTGTTTGCCTTTTGATTTTGTTTGACAAACAAATTGAAAGGCAGGACCTCCGGAAAAAGAGAACTTCACCTTTTCGCCTACGGCTATTTCGGGGAAAAGATACAAATTGACAGAACGGATATCATATCTGAATCCATAAGCCGTTTTTTGAGTGGGAGCAACATCTTCTCTGTATATCCATTGGGCTTGTTGTTTCCATTCCAATTGTGCTCCTAATCGCATGTTGGGAGCCAATTGAAAAACGTTTTCCTTGTATGTTATATTGATATGATAGGAATGATAAGGCGAAAAAGAATAATAATAGTCTGATTTTTGTTTGGTACTATAGAAAATGGATTGCAAATAGCCTCCATTAATGCTGATGTTGGATTGTGCAAAAGCAAAATCCGACACCAGCAATAGGCAAAGACTACAAAAAACAATCTTTTTCATTCTTTTATGCCATCATTTCGGCAAAATATTTGTAGAAATAAGGAATGGTTTCAATTCCTTTGAAAAATTGTTCTAAAGGATAATTTTCGTTAGGAGAATGTATGGCATCGCTACCCAAACCGAAGCCCATCAAAATGGCTTTTGTTTCCAAAATTTTGTCAAAGCCAGCAATGATAGGAATACTACCGCCGCTTCGTGTTGGGATAGGTTTTTTGCCATAGGTTGTTTCAAATGCTTTTTCTGCGGCTTTGTAAGCAGGCATATCTATCGGACAAACATAGCAATCACCGCCATGTAGAAATTCCACGTCCACTTTTACGCATGCAGGGGCAATAGATTTCAGATATGTTGAAAATTGTTCGCCGATTTTGTTGAAATCTTGATTGGGAACAAGTCTTGCAGATATTTTGGCATGGGCTTCCGAAGGAATAACTGTTTTGGCTCCTTCGCCGGTATAGCCGCCCCAAATGCCACAAACATCAAAACTTGGACGAATGCCGGTGCGTTCAGTTGTACTATAGCCTTTTTCTCCGCAAATGTCATCAATATTCAATTCTTTTTTGTATTTGTCCAAATCAAATGGGGCTTGTGCCATTAGTGAGCGTTCGTAGTCGGAAACGACCAAAACATCATCATAAAAATGAGGTATGGTAATGTGTCCGTTTTCGTCTATCATTTGAGCAATAAGTTTGCATAAAATATTGATAGGATTGGCTACGGCTCCGCCATACAATCCAGAATGAAGGTCTCTGTTGGCACCCGTAACCTTTACTTCCCAATAACTCAACCCTCTTAAGCCTGTGGTAATAGACGGGGTATTGGGTGCTATCATACTGGTGTCGGACACCAAAATAATGTCGGCTTTGAGCATATCTTTGTGGTCTTGGCAAAAGCCATACAGATGTTCACTGCCGATTTCTTCTTCTCCTTCAAGCATAAATTTTACATTGCAGGGCAATTGATTGGTTTTTACCATAAATTCAAAGGCTTTGGCGTGCATAAACGATTGTCCTTTGTCGTCATCTGCTCCTCTTGCCCAAATTTTGCCGTCTTTTATTTCTGCCTCAAATGGTTTGGTGTTCCACAAATCAATAGGATCTACCGGCATAACATCGTAATGGCCGTAGACCAAAACGGTTGGTTTGTTTTTGTCAATAGTTTTTTCCGCATAAACAACGGGATTGCCTCCTTTGGTGGGCATCACCTCGCATTTGTCTACCCCGGCTTGCAAAAGTAATTTTTGCCAATATTGGGCACATTTTTCCATATCGGGTTTGTGTTCTTCCATGGAAGAAATTGACGGAATGCGTATTAGTCCGAACAGTTCTTCAAAAAAACGGTCTTTGTTTGCTTCAATGTATGATTTTATTTGTTCCATAACATTATTTTTTTTATTTAATGTTGCAAAA
>JAFZUH010000228.1 GCA_017618435.1 Bacteroidales bacterium
GAAGCCTTACATGAACAAGGTTTGTTTGACAAAGAAAATTACATCATCTGCAATGGATTCAAACGCATACAATATATCGAAAACATTGTAAATTTTGTCAATAACGGATTTACAAACATTATTCCCGTTTTGGACAACAAAAAAGAGTTTGACCAACTCAATTCCATTTTAGACAGCAAATGCAAATTAGGCATTAGAATTGCCTCTGAAGAAGAACCGAGATTCGAATTTTACACCTCCCGCTTGGGCATTCGCTACAACGATATTGTTCCTTTCTATGAAGAAAAAATAAAAAGGAATCCTAAGTTTGAATTAAAAATGTTACACTTCTTCATCAATACAGGAATTGAAGATACTGCTTACTATTGGAATGAATTATCCAAATCAGTTAATGTCTATTGTGAACTCAAAAAAATCGCACCTGAATTGGATTCCTTAAACATTGGCGGAGGATTTCCAATCAAAAGAAGTCTGTCATTTAACTATGATTATGAATATATGGCAGAAGAAATTATTGCCCAAATAAAAATCATGTGCAACCGCAATGGCGTGGAAGAACCACATATTTTCACAGAATTCGGTTCATTTACTGTGGGAGAATCAGGGGCTGTTTTATATTCTATTCTCAACCAAAAAAGACAAAACGACCGTGAGTTATGGAATATGATAGACAGTTCTTTTATGACTACCCTACCAGATGCTTGGGCTATCAATCAAATCTTTATTCCTTTGGCCATCAACAATTGGAACAAGGAATACGAACGCGTATTCTTAGGTGGTCTCACCTGTGATAGTCAGGACTATTACAATTCGGAATCCAATCTCAATGCCATATTCTTACCCAAAATCACTACTGATGACACCCAATATGTCGGATTGTTTCATACGGGTGCTTACCAAGAAGCGGTAGGCGGATATGGTGGCATACAACACTGCTTGACCCCTGCCCCCAAACATATCATTATCTCTCGCGAACATGCAAATCCTGAAGATGAAGAAAGCGAATTGGTTACAAAACTTTTTGCCAAAGAACAAAGTTATAAATCCATGCTAAAAACTTTGGGTTACTAAAAAACTTATAATTATACCTTTAAATAAATAAGTGGACTTTTGTGGTGGAATTGGCGAAAAAATAAATACAAAAAATCTATCTTTTGTTTCATATATTTTTATTACCTTTGTATGATGAATTTTTATTTGATAATAATACGCTATTATTTCAAATAAATGTTTATATACAACAAAAAACATATAATTTTTTAATATCAACCTGAAAAAATAATATCAAAATTGTAACTTTTTCATTACAATTTCGTATTATAGTAAAATAAAACAAAAAAAATGGGATTTTTTTCATTTCTAAACCAAGAGATTGCCGTTGATTTAGGTACGGCAAACACTGTGATATATCACAATGATAAAATTGTAATTGATGAACCTTCTATTGTTGCAATAGACAGAAACACAAAACGGTTAATTGCCGTTGGGCAACAGGCATTATTAATGGAGGGACGTGCGTCTGAAGACATCAATGTTATCAGACCCTTAAAAGATGGGGTTATTGCAAATTTTCATGCAGCCGAGATGATGATTATTGAATTTCTCCGCCAAATGAATCAACGCCAACGTTCACTATTTCCGCCATCTTTAAAAATGGTTGTTTGTATTCCATCCGGTATCACCGAGGTGGAAGAACGTGCTGTTAAAGACTCCGTAGAAAGAGCGGGTGCCAAAGAGGTAAAACTAATTCATGAACCTATGGCTGCCGCCATTGGTATCGGACTTAATGTATTGGAGCCGGAAGGCAATATGGTGGTGGATATTGGCGGTGGCACAAGCGAAATCGCTGTTATTTCCTATGGACAAATTGTCTGCAACAAATCCATCAAGACTGCAGGTGATGAATTTAACGCCGATATTGAAGACTATATCAGACGTGAACACAATATGTCCATCGGTCGCAGAACCGCTGAATTGATAAAAATAAATGTAGGTGCCGCTATGAGTGAAATAGACGATATACCCGAAGCCTACGAGGTAAGAGGTCAGGATTTAATCACAGGTATTCCAAAGGCTATCAAAATTACGCACAATGAAATTGCTGTTGCTTTAGACAAATCTATTATGCAAATCGAAACAGCAGTATTGCAAGCCTTGGAAAAAACCCATTCCGAATTGGCCGCCGATATTTATCATACAGGTATATATCTGGCAGGCGGCGGAGCCTTATTGAGAGGCTTGGACAAACGTATTGCCATCAAAACCAAATTGCCCGTACATATTGCGGAAGACCCATTAAAAGCCGTTGTTCGTGGCACCAACCAAGCCTTGAAAAATTTTGACAGGTATCCATTCCTTATAAAATAGTACATATATTATCATTTATTCATAAAAAATATTAGGTTACCTGAAGATAGCCTAATATTTTTTTTGATTATCCCCTACCAAAATTTTATCTGAAAATAAATTTCACGAAAATAGGATTTAATAACAAAAAAAATTATACCTTTGCAGACCTTATAAAAATCGTGTTTGTGGAAGATAAAAATTATTACAAACAGTTTGACATCAAGGTGGGTAACTTGAAAGCGGGCATTTATAATGAACACTTACATGTAAACCATTTGTTCTTTGAAAAACATATAAATGAATATGTTAGCGATGGAAATGTAGATATTGATTTAACAATAGACTGCAAAGAACGTTTGCTTTTTCTAACCTTTAACATGAAAGGTTATTTGATTTCAACGTGCGATTTGTGTCTTGAAAGTTTGTCCCTACCTGTCAATTGTGTGGAAAAATTGATAATAAAAGTAGTTGACAATATCGAAAACAGACAAAATGTTGATGATGAATCTATTGTTTATATCTCCAAAAATGACTACATCTATAATGTGGAACAAGTTATTTTTGAATATTTTATGATGTCTCTTCCCATTCGCAAAGAACATAGCAACCAAGATGGAGATATGTGTAATCAAGAAATGTTGAACTTGATTGAAAAATTTGGAACTGCAAACAAACATGAAAATAAGGAAAATGCAACATGGACTGATGCATTAAAGAAC
>JAFZUH010000229.1 GCA_017618435.1 Bacteroidales bacterium
ATTAAAACGGTTTAAAATGTGTAGAACTTTAATTTTTTCCGGAAAAAATTAAAGTTCTACACATTTTAAACCGTTTTAATTTAGGAGGTCCCACCTATTACGCTGCTTACCTGACAAGATTTTTACCCGAAGACTTTGAAACAAAACTTATAGGGGGTGTTCAAGACAAAGAAGAAGGCAATTCGGAGTTTGTATTGCAACAATACGGCATTACCCCGATTGTTATTGAGACTATGCACCGTTCCATAGGATTCAATGATTTTGCCGCCTACAAAGAAATAAAACATATTATCAAAGAATATCAACCGGACATTGTACATACACATGCTGCCAAGGCTGGAATGTTGGGGCGTCTGGCCGCAAAACGTTGCGGGGTAAAAGTAATTGTCCACACGTTTCACGGACATGTCTTTGACAAATATTTCAATGGACTGAAAACACACTTTTACAAATCTTTGGAACGTTTCTTGGCAAGACATTCAACTAAAATCATTGCCTTGTCCAATTTGCAAAAATATGATTTGGTGGAAAAATACAAGATTTGTCGCAATGACAAAGTCAGAGTTATTCCCTTAGGATTGGATTTAGACCAATATCTTGAAAACCAAGAAGAGAAAAGAATTTTATTCAGAAAAGCCTACAACATAGCGGATGATGAAATTGCGGTTGGGATAATCGGAAGACTTGCCCCAATAAAAAACCATTCTTTATTTTTAGATGCAATGGCATTGGTCTTGCAGCATACCCATAAAAAAATCAAAATTTTTATTGTAGGCGACGGCGACCAACACCATTTTATCGAACAGAAATTGGAACAACTCAACATAACTTACGCCAACTACAACAGCAACAGCAATCAGGAGCAATGTCCTGACGTACAGGTGTTCCTGACATCATGGATAAAAGAAATAGATATTGTCAATGCAGGTTTGGACATCGTAGCCCTAACATCATTGAACGAAGGCACACCGGGCAGCCTTATAGAAGCCCAAGCCGCCAACAAAGCCATTGTAGCCACCAATGTAGGCGGCGTTGCCGACACCGTTATTGAAGGTAAAACCGCTCTGCTTGCCGAAAGCGAAAATGTGGAAGACGTTGCAGAAAAGATGTTGCGACTTATAGAAGATGACAAACTCCGTGCTGAATTATCTTCACATGGTGCGGAATATGTAAAAGAAAAATATCATTATCTCAAATTGGCCCAGAACATGTCTGACCTATACAGAGAACTATTGACCAAACAAACTACAGATTGGAAAACAAGGGCAAGGATTCACAAACTTGATATTTTTCATCTATTCTCCTGAATACACGCTCTTCCTTACCATTAAACAGAACAATATATTCCGCTTGCAATAGGCTATTATACATTGCCGCCTGAAAAAAAGTCTGTTCGCTTAAAGAAACAGATTCCGCCTTGCATTCAACTATGATTTTGCAAACACCTTGTTTGTAAACCATTATATCAAATCGTTTCTGCATTTTGTTGTAAACAATAGCCTTTTCCACCACAATATTGATTAGCGGTATTTGCAAATGTTGATGCAAAAAACAAATATATGCCTGTCTGACTTTCTCTTCCGGAGTAGCGGCAACAAATTTCTTGCGGACAATATCGAACAACTCCTCTTGTCCTTCTGCATTAATTCGACTTTTTATCACGACAAATTATTTGTTATCCACAATAAATTTATCTATAATAGATACAATATCAATATTTTCCGCCTCAGCACGATAATTTTTCACAATACGATGCCTCATCACAGCGACAGCAACCGCTTTTATATCTTCAATATCAGGAGACAACTTGCCTGACAAAACAGCATGGCATTTGGCTGCTATTACCAGATTTTGCGAACATCTGGGGCCTGCTCCCCATGACAAATATTGATTAGCCCAAGGGTGTGCCTTTTCGGTATGAGGACGCGTTATCGTTGACAAATTAACGGCATAACGGTAAACATTATCCGCCACAGGAATTTTTTGTAACAATTTTTGGAAATACAATATTTCATCTGCCGAAATAATTTGAGATGGTGTTGCCACATCTCCATTGATGGTCGATTTCACAATATTGATTTCTTCTTCCGTGCTGGGATAATCCAAATAAATATTGAACATAAACCTATCCAATTGGGCTTCTGGCAGTGGATAAGTACCCTCTTGCTCGATAGGATTTTGTGTTGCCAAAACAAAAAACGGCTCCGGCAATTTATGCGTTACCCCCGACATGGACACATGTCTTTCCTGCATGGCTTCCAAAAGTGCCGATTGTGTTTTGGGCGGAGTCCTGTTTATTTCATCAGCCAAAACAATATTGGCAAAAACGGGTCCGTGTACAAATTTGAATTTCCGATTTTCATCTAATATTTCTGTTCCGATAATATCGCTCGGCATCAAATCAGGCGTAAATTGTATTCTATTGTTTGACAAGCCCAATGCTTTTGAAATTGTTGTGATAATCAATGTTTTTGCCAAACCCGGCACACCTATCAACAACACGTGTCCCCTGCTAAAAATAGTAATAAGTATGTTCTTGATTACCTCATCTTGCCCAACAATCACTTTGGCTATTTCCTGTTGCAGCAAACGGTATTTTTCATTAAAAGCATGAATGGCTTCGGTATCTGAATTGTATGTTGTCATTGCTTTGTTATTCTGTTTTTAACCCCCACTCTTTTTGAAAATTACAAGAATCGAAATCTTCTTTTATCTTTACATGGGTATATTTCACTTTGTTTTTCACCCATTTCATCAAAGTCTTTTGTTTCTTGTCTTCCAAGGCGGCATTTTTTATTTTTTCGTAATCCAATACCAAATCAGCCTTATGTGCCTCTCTTTTTTTGTTTAACATAACAATATGATAGGCCTGATTACCGGCATCATTTATTACAGCCATCGGTCGGGTAAATTTGCCTTCACCGATATTTTCTATAGCATATAATATACTTTTGTCATATTCTTTCAAATGTTCAGCAGGAAAAGCATAGGTTGAAGAATATGGATTAACCATTTTACCGCCATTAACCTTATCAGGATTATCAGAGAACAATCGTGCCGCAGAATCAAAAGGCATATTGTTTTTCACTATCACTTGATAAACGCTGTCCAAATATTGTTTAGCCTCCACCAGTGCCTCTGCCGAAGGTTTGGGTTTAATCAAAATATGGGCGACATGAATATCTTCACCTCTACGTTCCAACATTTTAATGATATGAAAACCTGCTTCCGTTTCTACTACGGAAGATATTTCACCGGGTTTCAATCCATAGGCGGCCGATTCAAAGGGAGCATACAATTCTCCCCGTGAGGTAAAACCAATATCCCCGCCCTTGCTTGCACTGCCGGGGTCTTCGGAATACATACGGGCAAAAGTACTGAAATTTTCCCCTCTTAAAATACGTGAACGATAATTTTCCAATCTGTCTTTAATGGCGATTTTTTCACTTTCAGAAATAGCAGGAGTTTTTACAATATGCGACATTTCATATTCGGTAGGAATTATCGGCAAACTATCGTTTGGGATTCTGTTGAAATAATCTTTTACCTCTTGAGCGGCTATGCTAAGATTGGCTGTTAGTGTTTTCTGCACTTCTTCTGCCAAAAAGTCTTCACGCACTTGGTCGCGTGATTCGGATTTTATTTCTGCAATAGTTTTTCCATAATACTCTTCCAACTTTTTGGCATCACCACCCATACGCATTACCTGCAACCGGATATTGTAATCCAATCTGTCATTTACTTGTTGGTCGGTTACGACAACACTATCCAATTCAGCCTGATGAAGCAACATTTTTTGAAACAACAATTGTTCCACAATGCTACAAATCGTTTCATCTTCCAAATCCATTGTATAATATCCTGAAGAATATTTATAGGCTTGTATGGCATATTCCAAATCCGAACGGGTAATAATATGATTGCCAACAGTGGCAATAATTTCATCTATCACTATAGATTGAGCAAAAATCCCAACCGAATAGGCAAAAAAAGTACACAATAAGATTATTTTTTTCATTTTTCTATAGATATTTTATCAGATTGTTTCGCATTTTGAAGCAGTTGATTGCGATGTTCTGCCAACATTTTTATTTTTTTCTGTTCAAAAAGCACTGAACGTATTTGTTCTTCCACAAGAGACACAGGAGCATATTCCTCATTGATTTTAAAATCCAACACTTTCACCAAATAAGTGAATGTTGAATCTTTAAGTTCCAAGGCTGATTTTTTAGCGGAAAAATCGTTTTGATTATAATTGTTGATTGGAATTTCTTTGGTTATATCTCCAAACAACAACCACTTGTTTTGAAAATAATAATTTACTGCAAAATTCATACAATACTCCATCATCTTCTGATTTTCCGATGCTGTCCTATCCTTAAAAAATAATTTTTTGGCTTGGTCCAATTGGGCAAAATCTTTTGTGAATTTTACATAATTGATTTTAATGATAGGCTGTTGGAGCAAATAATTATCCAAATGAAGTTGATAATATTGATTTATTTCCTCGTCTGTTATCAATATTTCATTTTCATGTTCTGCAATATATTTATTTTCATAAGCATGTATCAACAAGGCATTTTCGTAGGCTTGCAATTCTTTAGCAAAATCCCGTTCTTTTCTTGTCAACGAAAGTCTTGCCTGATGCAATACCACTTGTTCTTCTATCCATTGATTTATATATTCCTCTTCCACAGCAATGCTGTCTTGGCCTTGATAATATGCAGGCAGAATTGTTTGCAACTC
>JAFZUH010000230.1 GCA_017618435.1 Bacteroidales bacterium
ACTGCAAAAATAAATTTTTCCGTTTGTCTTACTCCTATTCAAATAATAATTATAAAAAAATATCAACATTTTGTTTATAAAACTGTTATTTGATTGAAAAATAAAATCATAAATATTTAATTGTTTTATAAGTGTCTGATTAGTTAATAACATACAATTTTTTTGTGTAAAAAGCAAGAAAAAAGAACAATGTTTATAAAAATAATAGCAAAATTAATATTATTTTGATTTACAAATATATAAATAATATAGACCAATTGGCTGATTATAATAATTTTATACAAATTTAAATATAAATTTTAAATTGAAAATCAAAATTTTAAAAGCATAATAAACATTGAAATGTTAAATACAGTGCAAAATTTTATGATAACTTGTTTTTTAACAAAATTAAAATATTTCTGAACATCAAAAAGACAAAAAGTACATATTAGTAAAAGTATGAATAATAAGATAATAAAACGATATTCACAATTTCAACAAATCTTATTATTGTTGGTGTTTTCTTAAAAAAAAACATAATTTGTAATTAATGATAGCGTGTTATCTTTTCAAAAAATGCTACTTTTGCATTCGTAAAAACGACAGACGAAATGAACATTAAAGAAGAAATTTTAAAATTAAAAAAGGAAAAAAATGCTGTTATTTTAGCACATTATTATACCACTCCGGATGTGCAATCCATTGCCGATTGTTTGGGGGACAGTTTGGCGTTGGCACGCTATGCCCAAAAAACAGATGCAGACAGTATTGTTTTTGCAGGTGTGTATTTTATGGCTGAAACAGCCAAAATTTTAAATCCTGAAAAGCATGTTTTTATTCCTGATGTTCGTTCTTTTTGTTCGTTGGCAGACAGTTGCCCTATAGATAAGTTTATGCAATTCAAAAGTTTGTATCCTGATTACAAAGTTATTACTTATATTAATTGTAGTGCAGCCATGAAAACTGTATCCGATATTGTTTGTACGTCTTCCAATGCAGTGAAAGTGGTGGAAAGTTTTCCAAAAGAACAAAAACTGATTTTTGCTCCGGATAAAAATTTAGGCAATTACATTAATAATCTGACAGGACGGAATATGTTGCTCTGGGACGGTGCCTGCCATGTTCATAATGCTTTGAAAGCGGAAAATATTATTAAATTGAAAGCAAAATATCCGTCTGCAAAATTGATAGCACACCCAGAATGCCAACAAATAGTATTGCAATTTGCCGATTTTATAGGTTCCACCACACAATTGTTGGATTATACACAAAAATCTGATAATAAAACATTTATAGTGGCAACCGAGACAGGTATTTTGCACAAAATGCAAACACTTTCTCCTGATAAGGAATTTATTATTGCTTCTGCTACTGAGTTTTGCAATTGTAATGATTGTGAATATATGAAACTGAATTCTTTAGAGAAAATATATAATTGTTTGAAAGAAGGTAATAATGAGGTATTTTTGGATGAAAATACAATGGAAAAAGCCAAATTGCCTATTTTAAGAATGTTGGAAATTTCTTAAAATTTTTTAGGTATTTTTTTCTAAATAAAATTCATTATTATCAATACTTTATATATTAAAAAATTACAAAAATTCTTCTTGTTGGTTTTCAATGTTAATCACCTTTAGACCTTTGATTAAATTCAATCTGTCATCTCCTCTTACATAAGATAGTTGATAATTTTTATCACGGCTTTGTCTGCATTTGTCTTCACGATAGCCTTGTTCAACGCTTATGGGTTTTATTTTTTCGTTTAGCAAGTCATTTCTAACAAAAAATGCATTTGTCCCTGCGGAACAACAGCCAACAAGAGAATAGCCACGTTTTTCCGCCAGCATAGCTAAAGCTTTGAGTGATGCTCCAAAGTATAAATTGGAATAATGTGCTTTTGTTCTGACAAAGTTTTTGTCATAAGGAATACTGATGGCCCGTTCTGACCCGAATAGTGCATTATATTCAGTTATAATGATACTTGGATTGAGTTCAGAGAAATCCATTGTTTCAAAAATCCAATAATCGTTTCCGTCTATGTCTATGCTTAATAGTCCGACATCCTTAAAACCACTTTCTTGCATCAGAGCATTGATGTTGTCTTTGTCTATAAAAGCGGCTTTTGCCCGTAAATCGTATGCCCAAAACCAATAACGTTGTTTTAGTGATGCAATTTTTTGTTCGGAACCATCAAGTACAAAACCATTCCAATTGTCATTCATCAATAAAAATCTAGTATTGGATTCCTTATAATCTTCAACTCCAAATTCTATGAAAGTTTTGTTTTTAATGGTAAGATTTTTTATCAGATATTGAATAATTCCGTCTTCTCCACGTTGGGAAAATATTTTAAATTCATAGTCATTGATGTTATTGGAAGAAATGATATTTTGTTGATTAGCCAATAGTTTACCTTGGGCTAAAAGGATAGTTTCATGCCGTCTGTCTAAAAAATTAAGGATTTTTTGTATGTACTTCATCTTACTATTTAGTTTTGGTTATTTTGGTGGAAATAATGCCGTCCGCTGTTTCCAAATAAAGAATATATATGCCTTCCGGTATAGTTGAAGAAGAAACGGTAAAACTATTCTGACCTTTATCCGCTTGTCTTGTTTCAAAATAAACAGTCCGACTGCCTATTATATCGGTGATTTTTACTGATATTGGTTGGCTTTCGCTAACAAAAAATTTTACTTGCCAATTGTTTGTTGTCGGATTGGGATGTACGGCAATTTTGTTGTTTAAAGGTTCATCTTCAATAATATCTCCCGGTATTATTTTTCCCTGTTCAACAATAAGGTTGTCTATTTCTTTTTTCTTGTCAATTAAGTCTGTATTTGCTTTGTTTCTTTGAAGTGATTCTAAAAAACATATATCAAAACATGCATCGCACATTTCATTGTCAGAAAGGAACAGACTATGACAAAGATATCCGTTGCCGTAAGTTTCCAAATCAAGTGTTGGAGAATGTTCGGTCGAAAGCAAATCCGCTTCATGATACCAAAAATGTTGTCCGTTTGTATCTACAGGGGTAATTTTGATAATATTCGGACTGCTTACATTGGGAATGGAAACGGAAAAATCTGCATTACAAATGGCATAAGTGACTGTCAATTCCGGCCACAAGGTGGAATCGGCATGGTCGCTTGACGCAAAAACAAGATTTCTATATGTTCCTTCGGTTTGCAGTTGCATCATCATACCGTTATTGTAATTCGGATACTTTACCCAATGTTGCACCATATTGACCAAACCTGCGGAACTGTTTGTGCAGTTCCAATTGTATTGGCTGGTAGATGGTCCTATGGTGAACAAAAAAGAAGTGTCTGAATCTACAGTAGGCATGGTATTCCATGTAACAGTATTTTCGTTCCAATACGCATTATCTGCAACTTTTTGGACAACTACAGTGTTTTCAAGATAGGAATATGGTGCTCCCGGATATGCCGAGTTGATGTCATTGGAAACACCATAGAGTTTTAGCGTTGCACTGAGAATGACGGCATTTGTCGGAATTGTGCTTAGTTCTGTAAAGCATAGCAAAGAACGTATTGTTCCTGCCCTACAGCCGATAGAACCCCATGTCCACCTTCTCATCCATAAATTTTCTTCTGCTCCAAAGTTACGATCTGCATTAGTTTGGGTTGTCCCGAAACCAATACAATTGTCATCAAACATCCAAATAGCAGCATCTTTGCCTATCGTTGCATTGGGTTTAAAAGTAACGGTAGTGGTTTGGGCATTTAAAAAATTAATACTGCAAAGTCCCAAAATCATCAAATTTCTGAAAATCTTTTTCATGGTTATTACGATAAAAAAATTATTTTGCAAAGATAATCTTTTTTTGCAAATAAAAAAGAAAATAAAGTATTGTTTTTCACGTTATGTTTTTTGAAATTTAAATGTAAAAAAGTAACTTTTTGAAAAATTCTACGTATTAACTAAAAAAATAAAATGATGTCAAAAAAACAAATCAGTCTGCTTATTATTTTTGTATTATTGTGTTTGTGTAATAATGGCTGTGCACAACAAAACAAAGATAAAAACAAAAAAGAGGTAACCGTTGTCAATAGTGCATACGTTGATTTGACCTATGCAGCGGAAAAAAGTATAGACGCTGTTGTCCATATCAATGCGGAAATGAGACAAAAGCATAGCACTTGGGATATGTTTTTTCAAGATCCGTTTTTCAATTTTTTCAATCCGCAGCCTCAATCGAGAGTTTATCAAACATACGGTTCGGGAGTTATTATTTCAGCAGACGGTTATATTGTTACCAATAATCACGTGGTAGAAGGAGCCGAAAAAGTGAATATCACCCTTAATGACAAAAGAACTTTTAAAGCAAAAATTATAGGTACGGATGTAACCAACGATTTGGCGGTTTTAAAAATAGAAAGTAATGATTTAAAGCCGCTTGTATATGGTAATTCAGATGATGTTAAAATAGGTGAATGGGTTTTGGCAGTCGGCAATCCTTACAATTTGACCTCTACCGTTACTGCCGGTATTGTCAGTGCCAAAGCAAGAAATTTGAATCAATTGAGTGAATTGAATCAGGTTTCAACCTATATTCAAACCGATGCTGCTGTTAATAGCGGCAATAGCGGCGGTGCTTTGGTAAATACCAAAGGTGAATTGGTGGGAATCAATGCGGCAATTGTTTCCCAAACAGGCAATTATTCGGGTTATTCTTTTGCTATACCTGTCAATATTGTTAAAAAAGTGGTAAAAGATATACAACAATACGGCAAGGTGCAAAAAGTGGATTTTGGTGCAAGTTTTGTGGAAGTAAATGCTCAAACTGCCGAACAACAGAATTTATCATCACTCAAAGGAATACAGGTATTCAAGGTTTTTGACAACCATACCGCCCAACAGGCAGGCATACAGGAAGGGGATATTTTGTTGCAAATAGACCAAAAAGAAGTGAATTCTTTTTCCGAATTGAAAGAAATTTTAGACCAGCATATTCCCGGAGATGAAATATCCTGCCGTATTCTACGCAACAATAAACCTTTGATTATTAAAGTGAAATTGAAAAACAAAAAAGGCACTACTGAAATTATACGAAAAAATACAAATATTGCGTTACATATATTAGGAGCCAAAGTAAGTCCTATCGATAGTCAGACAATGTCCCGATATGGAGTAAAAAACGGGCTGGTAATTAACAAATTGTACGATGGAGCCTTGAAAAATGCCGGCGTACAGGAAGGATTTGTGATTATAGCCATAGATAAAAGGTCGGTAGAAACAGAAAAAGATATTGATGATATACTTGGCGACAAAGAAGGTAATGTACTTATTGAAGGTTTTTATCCGAACGGATTTATGTATTATTACACAATTACAATTTAAAAAGATTAGGAATTAAAGGTAAGTTTATGAGACAATTAAAAATATCACATTCAATCACCAACAGGGATAACTCTTCTTTTGAAAAGTATCTTCAGGATATTTCGAAAGAACCTATGATAACTCCTGATGAGGAAGTGGAGTTGGCCCAACAGATAAAAGCGGGAAGCAAAGCGGCTCTGGACAAATTGGTACGGGCCAATCTTCGTTTTGTCGTTTCTGTTGCAAAGCAGTATCAAAATCAAGGTTTGGGTTTGCAAGATTTGATAAATGAAGGTAATTTGGGATTGATAAAAGCCGCGAAACGTTTTGATGAAACACGTGGTTTCAAATTCATTTCTTATGCTGTTTGGTGGATACGACAATCTATTTCCCATGCCATTGCAGACCAATCACGTATTGTACGTTTGCCGGTCAATCAGTTGGGTGCAGTGAATAGGATAAAAAAAGAAATTTCCCGATTGGAACAAATTTACAATCGTCCGCCAACCATAGAAGAAATTTCGGAAGTGGTTGATTTGCCAACGGATAAAATTGCAGAGATATTAAAAATTTCCACTCGGCATTTATCTATGGATGCTCCTGTCAATAATGATGATGATACCGTTTTTATTGATACTTTTGTTAGCGATGATGTTGCCCATACTGATTCTTTGTTGTTGAAAGAATCTTTGGATAGGGAAATAAGCCGTTCTTTGGAAGTTTTGGACGAAAAAGAAAGAGAATTGATTTGTATGTTCTTTGGTATCAACAAAAGCCATGAATATACCTTGGACGAAATCGGTGAAATTTTCAATATGACCAGAGAAGGAGCAAGACAAATGAAAGAAAAGGCTCTGAAAAAATTAAGAAAAAACGGAGCAAAACGTTTAAAATCATACATATAAAACATTTTTTGCAATAAAAATGGATTGTAAAACAAAATTTCTTTCCCGATTGCAGGAATCGATTGCTGTCAAGCAGGATATTCTCAACAACAATATCTTGCTTGACAGTATTGTTACAGCAAGCCGGATAATTATTGATTGTTATCAACAAAAAGGCAAGGTGTTTTTTTGTGGCAATGGTGGAAGTGCCGCCGATGCCCAACATTTGGCCGCAGAATTGTCGGGAAGATTTTATTTTGACAGACCTCCGCTTTATGCTGAAGCATTGCATGTCAATACATCGTATTTGACAGCGGTTGCCAACGATTATGGTTACCAAGAGGTGTTTGCCCGTATGATAACCGCTTGCGGTGCCGAAAATGATGTTTTGGTGGTTTTGTCAACCTCCGGCAATTCTACCAATATACTCAAAGCCATAAACAGTGCGAAAGATAAAAAAATGCACATTATTGGTCTTACAGGAAAAACAGGAGGAAAAATGGCTTCGGTTTGTGATTGCCTGCTTAATGTTCCTTCGGAAAATACGCCCCGTATTCAAGAAGCACATATTACCATTGGACACCTTATTTGTGAAGAAGTGGAAAATGTTCTTTTTGGAAAAGAATAAATTTTCCAAAAAAGATTTTGTGTGAAAAAAGTTGTACTTTTTGGGGGTGTAAAGTATAATAAAGATTCTATATTCTTATTTGCAGAGATTCATTTTATTTGCTTTCTTTACAATAGGTACCAATATGCTATTTGCAACTTTATGAAAGCAAACTATAAAATTACCTATGTTTTGTCATGTCTTGTTCTGTCTTGACAAATTTTATGTTAAAAAGATTCCCTTTAAAAGTGTTAAAAACGATTTTTTTATTGAAAATCATAAAAAAATAAATTTATTCTTTTGAAAATCAGGTATTAAAAAATTTTTATAATTTTCTTTTTTTTATAAAAAAATATATATATTTGCAAAATAATTTATGATGAAAATATTAACTTATAATGAATTATATATGAAAAAATTATTATTTTTATTATTAGCTATCGTTGCTTGTTTGGGTATGACACAAGCACAAGTAAGAGTAATACCTTGTAATATGTTGAGAATTAACGCACAGACACAAGATTGGTGGCCAGCGTTACAAATAACTGTTCCAACAAAAAATTCCTGTGCCTATAATTTGTGGAATACTTATTATGATCAAGATGTATTTTTCGTTTGTGGAGATGGATATCTTTGGGCAATGAAAGGAGGGTATTTTGGCTCGGATAGTTCGTTAAAGAAAAATATAATGCCAATTAAAAATGCATTATCTTTAATAAAAGATTTACAAGGAGTTAGGTATCAGTACAAAGAAGTTGATACCATTAATGTAGATGAAGATTATAGATTGGGTTTTATTGCTCAAGAAGTTGAAAAGGTTGTCCCAGAAGTTGTAAAAACTATGCAAGACGGAAAAAAGGCAATTACTTATACAGATTTAATTGCTTTATTAGTTGAAGGGACAAAAGAACAGCAAGAAAAAATAGATCAACAACAAACAGAAATTAGTGCATTACAAACAATTGTAAGAGAACAAGAATTGGATTTAATCCAACTACGTAATATGGTTTATGATATGCAAGAAATGATGCAGAATTGTTGTGAAAATACGATTCCTATAATTCGAAAGGATACTTTTTCACCTCAAAATGATAATTATAATAAGATTCAATCTAATACTATTTTGTATCAAAATAATCCTAATCCTTTTTCTTCCAATACAGAAATTTCTTGTAATATACCAATAACATTCAATAAAGCATTTATATATGTATATAATTTACAAGGGATAGAATTAATGTCTTTTCCTATTTTACAAAAAGGATATAATATTGTTAATATTAATGCATTGTCGCTTCCCGCAGGAATGTATCTCTATACTTTAGTAGTAGAAGATAAAATTGTTGATACGAAGCGAATGATTTTAACAAAATAGGGAGAATGCAATATGAAAAAAATAATTTATATATTTGCACTAATTCTTGCAGTTGTTTCTCTTTCTTGTAAGAAACCTATTGAAGAAAGTAGAGATTATCGAGATAAATGGGTGGGAACATATATGTTTATAACATATCATCATTTACAATTTTATTCTCAAGGGTTCTATATTCCCGAATCTTTTGTTAGCATAGATGATACCACCGAATTTATTGGGACTATTGACAAATGGGGAGAAGATATGTTAAGAATAGTATTTAAACCAAATGCAACTGAACCAGACACAACATCTAGAAATCCAGTAAGGGTAGAAATCAAAAATGGTATAGTCTATCCAAAAGTCGATAGTATGGGTGTTCTTACTTATCCAGAGTGGAATCCCTATGGAAATCGTAAATTTGGGTCATTCTCAAATATAGAAATAAATATGAATTATAGTAGGGCAAGTTCACGTGGGTCGAGAATATGGGAAACACATAAGATATATGGAATAAAATTTTAAAAAAGAAGAAAAATGAAAAAAGGAATTATATTTTTATTTATCATCAATATTTATGGGCTAGTAATATCGCAAACTCCACAAACAGACCCGCATTGGATAATGAACAACACATTTAGTGATGAATTTAATGGAAGTAGAAAAAGTATTTGGCAGAATTATGGATTATATGACTCTCTTGGCAGTGCAATTCATCGACCACAAAATATTCAATATGGAATAGAAACTGAAAGCGGACGAAATTTTTTGAGATTTATTGCAGAAGTTGAAAATGGAACAATTTATTCGGGTGGCATTAGAACAGGATTAGAATTTGGTGGCTATTTAGGATTAGGTTATGGTTACTATGAAATTGAAGCAAGGGTTTTGCAAACACCTAATATTGTATCAGGTCTTTGGCCTGCATTTTGGACACAGCATTCATATAAACCAACAAATTCACCTCCTTATTGGTATGAAGAAATAGATATTTTTGAACCGTGTAATTGTCAAGTTAGAGCAAACGAGCATGAGGTGGGCTATCATCGCCGTTTAAATGATTATGATTCAGCAAGCATAAATATTGACCCAGAGAAACATAGAAAAACAAAATATAATGTAGATATGAGTTTGTGGCACAAATATGCAATAGAATGGTTGCCAGAAAGGTTAACCTTTTATTGTGATGATGAAGCCTTTGCTGTAATTGGACCTGATACCCTGACCCCATATCATCAAAACACAAATTTGTGGATTGACCTTCAAACAGATTTAGATACAGGAGGATATTGTCCTCCTGACATCATAGAAGGCATATTAGGCTATTTCGATGTTAATTATTTTCGGTATTATCAATTAAGTTGTGATAGTGTAGACATAAACGAAATACTGGATTATAACACATATAACTATACAATGAAAAAATCTATTACTTTGAGTGGAGCTTCTTCTTTAATTTCGGGAGAGAATATTTCTCTGCGTGCAACAGATTTTATAAAGTTGGATGTAGGTTTTGAAGTGCCAATTGGAGCAGAGTTATATTTAGATATACATCCTGCACCTTGTGACAATTAGTTTGATTGAGTTGTCATCTTATTTTTGTTCTATCAATTTGTTTGTTTGCCGTTCAAAATCAATATAGTTGTTAATTCTCAATAAAGATTGTAATTGAAAGGGGGACAAATGATAAAAAACGGAAAAATATTTCCACAATTCCTTTAAACGGTTAAGCAGAACGTTTTCTTTTGTGTAATGATTAATATAATTTTCTGTCAAATCCTGATAAAACAAAGCAAATAAATGTTTTTGCTCATGTTCTTGCAATTCAAATCCTTTTATATTGGCTGCTAAAAATGGATTTTGCAATGCTCCCCGTCCTATCATGATAGCATTTTGTTGCGGAAAATGAGAGATAAACTTTTGGTAGTCTTCAATAGAAAAAATATCCCCATTGTATATAATTTTGTTTTTTGATAGGGTTAAACACTTTTCAAATGCCTTCCAATCGGTTGGTCCTTCATATAGTTGTATGCCCAAACGGGCATGAATAACAATAAAATCAAGGGGAAAACAATTGGTTTGTTCTATTATTCGCAAAGATTCTTCTTTGTCATACATTCCCAATCGCATTTTCAAAGAAAACCGTATGTTTGTTTTAGTACAGACATTATCAATAATTTGTGCAATTTCATCGGGAAACGGCATTAAACCGCAAGCACGCTTTTTACGTACAATGGGAGCATAAGGGCAACCCAAATTCCAATTCACTTGTTTAAAACCCAATTGTTGCAAAAATAGAACGGTATCCACTATTTTTTCGGAACTATTGCCTATAATTTGAGGAATAATCGGAGGTTTTTCGTCATTGGGCAAAATATCTCTGAACAAAGCCTTGGTAAGTATTTCCGCTTTTGCAACAGGAATGAAAGGCGAAATAACATTGTCAAAATAAGGAAAATGTTTTAAATAGACGTTTCTAAACAAACGAAAACTTATTCCATGAAAAGGAGCGAAACATATTTCCATAAAATGAGTCTAAAAATAAAGAAATTTATTTGAGTAATTTTTTTATTTCATTCAATTTCATCAATGCTTCTACGGGGGTTAGCGTATCAATATTGATGTTGAGTATATCTTCTTTTATTTGTAATAAAAGAGGGTCGTCCAATTGAATAAAACTCAATTGATAGGATTGGTCTTTGGCACTTACTGTCGATAGGGTTTTGTTTAAAGTCTCATGGTTGGATTCTTCCAATTTTTTCAAAATTTCATTGGCTCTATTGACAACTTCAATGGGCATACCTGCCATTTTTGCTACATGGATACCGAAACTATGTTCTGTTCCGCCTTGTTTTAATTTTCTCAAAAACAGCACTTTACCATTTATTTCTTGGACAGTTACATGAAAATTTTTAATTCGTTTGAAAGTGTCTGCCATTTGGTTCAATTCATGGTAGTGTGTTGCAAAAAGCACTTTTGGTCTGTATAGTTTGTGTTCGTGCAAAAATTCTGTGATGGCCCAAGCGATAGAAACGCCATCGTAAGTACTTGTTCCTCTGCCTATTTCGTCTAAAAGGATTAAACTTCTATTGGAAATGTTGTTCAAAATGCTTGCCGTTTCGTTCATTTCTACCATAAAAGTGGATTCTCCTGAAGAAATATTGTCAGAAGCCCCTACTCTAGTGAAAATTTTATCCACAATGCCGATAGTTGCCTTTTCTGCAGGGACAAAAGAGCCTATTTGAGCCAAAAGGACAATTTGTGCCGTTTGTCTCAACAACGCCGATTTGCCCGACATATTAGGACCCGTTATCATCAAAATTTGTTGATTGGAGGAATCTATATATATATCATTGGCAATGTATTTTTCGCCTATGGGCAGTTGCGTTTCTATTACAGGGTGTCTGCCATCGGTAATATCTATGGAAAAATCGTCTGTGATAGTTGGTTTAACATAATGATTTGATAGGGCAAGTCCGGCAAAATTCAATAAAACATCAAGTTGTGCTGTCAATTGGGCATCGGTTTGAATAGGTTCTATCCATGAAAGCATGGATAAAATCAATTCATTGAAAATACGCTGTTCTATTTGCAATATTTTTTCTTCCGCTCCAAGAATTTTCGATTCGTATTCTTTTAATTCTTCTGTAATATACCGTTCAGCATTGGTAAGCGTTTGTTTGCGTATCCATTCTTGGGGTACTTTATGTTTATGAGCATTGGTTACTTCCAAATAATATCCGAAAACATTGTTATAGCCTATTTTTAAGGACGAAATGCATGTTTTTTGCATTTCTCTTTTTTGTATTTCCAACAAATAGTCTTTACCGCTGTAAGCGATATGCCTTAGATTATCCAATTCGGCATCTATACCGTCTTTTATAAAACCGCTTTTCAATATATTTGCAGGAGGGTCCGATACCAATTCTGCGTCTATTTTATCTCTTATTTGTTCGGCTATATTTAATTGGCTTGTAATTTTTTGCAAACAAATGTTATCGGTATCTTCCAATAATTGTTTTATCTGTTGTATAGCAAAAAGAGATTTTTTTATTTGTTGCAATTCTCTTGGATTTACTCTTGAAACGGCTACTTTTGAAATGAGACGTTCCAAATCGCCAATTGTTTTTATTTGTTCTCTAATGGCGTTTCCAAGTTCTTGATGTTGAATAAAATATTCTACAACACTTTGTCTTTCTTCTATAATGATTTTGTCTTTTAGAGGCAAAAGCAACCATTTTCTCAACATACGGGAACCCATTGGAGAAATGGTTTTGTCGATAATGTCAAGTAAAGTTATGGCATTTTCGTTGGCAGAGCCGATAAGTTCAAGATTCCGAATGGTGAATTTATCCAACCAGACATATCTGTCTTCTTCAATTCGGGATATTTTGCTGATATGGGAAACGGCAGTATGATTGGTTTCAAAAAGATAATGCAAGGCTGCTCCGGCAGCAATCAGACCATAGGGCAAGTCGGCAACCCCAAAACCTTTAAAAGATGTTGTCTGTAAATGTTTTAACAACAAATCATGGGCAAAATCAACGGTAAATACCCAATCTTCAAAAGTGGAGCAGAAAAAATTATCTCCAAAATGCTGTTTAAATTCTTGCAGTTTGTTTTTTTCAACAATAACCTCACTTGGTTGAAAATTCTGCAGAAGTTTGTCTATGTAGGCTATTTTTCCTTGTGCTACATAAAATTCACCTGTAGAAACGTCTAAAAAAGAAATTCCGCATTCATTATCAAAATGCACACTTGCCAAGAAATTGTTTTGACGGGTTTCGAGTATTTTGTCATTGTAAGACACACCGGGAGTTACCAATTCTGTAACACCGCGTTTTACGATAGTTTTTGCTAATTTTGGGTCTTCCAATTGGTCGCAAATCGCTACCCGCAAACCTGCCCGCACCAACTTTGGCAAATAAGTATCCAAGGCATGATGGGGAAATCCGGCCAATGCCGTTTCTGCTGCAGAACCGTTGCCTCGCTTAGTCAGAACGATACCTAATATTTTAGAGGTTTTGACAGCGTCTTCTCCAAATGTTTCGTAGAAATCTCCTACGCGAAACAACAACAAAGCATTAGGATATTGTGCTTTGAATGAATGATATTGTTTCATCAAAGGGGTTTGACTGAAGTCTTTGTCCGTTTTGTCTTGTTTTGCCAAGTTGTATGTAGTTTTAAATGTTTATTTTATCTTTTTCTATTTGAAGGAATAGATTTGTTTTGTTGTTGTTTTCTTCTTTTTTCTTCTTCTTTCAACAAATCATTCATTCGTTTTTGCCATTTGCTTGTTCTGTTTTTTTCTTTTACAGGTGTTTTGGCTTTTAACAACAATTTTTGACGAAGTTTGTCTTCATTGATACACAAACGGAAAATAAACATTTGTACAAATGTGATTAGGTTTACCAACAGATAGTAATAACTTAAACCGGAAGAATAATTGTTAAAAACACCTAAAAACATAATTGGCATAAGATACATCATCCATTTCATCATTTTCATTTGTTGGGCGTTGCCTGAAGGAGCCATCATTTTGTTGTTCAAAATGGTGTATCCCAATGTTGCAATGGTCATCAGCAAGGTGAACAAACTGATGTGATTGCCATAGAATGAAGATATAATTGGAATGTGGGTGTTCCACGAAACAATGGCATCGTATGTTGATAAGTCTTCTGCCCACAAAAACGATTGTTGTCTCAATTCGTATGCGGAAGGGAAAAATCTGAACATGGCTATCAAGATAGGAAATTGTATAAGCATAGGCAAACAGCCTGCCATCGGTTTGATACCTGTCGATTTGTAAAAAGACATAATAGCCTGTTGTTTTTTCATTGCATCGCTTTGGTCAGGATAACGACTGCTGATTGCATCTATTTCCGGTTTCATCACCCGCATTTTGGCGGAAGACAAATAGTTTTTGTACGTAAGAGGGAACAATATGGTTTTGATGATTATGGTTAAAATTAAAATAATCAAACCATAACCCCAGCCGAAACCTTCCAAAAAGTTGAAAATAGGAATAATGACCCATCTGTTTATCCATGAAACCAATCTGCCGCCTAATTGGATTTGTTTTTCCATTTTTAGGTCATAGGCTTTCAGAATACGATATTTGTTAGGACCAAAATAGAAATCCACACCAAAATCGGATTGTTTTTCATCAATATTTATGCTGGCATGTGTTCTTAAATTTTTCAAAGTTCTTGCATCTCCTTTTTCAGGAATTTCAGAAACCATAGCCGCTGTGGCAAATTTGTCTTGGGCAATCATCGTTGCCGAGAAAAACAATTGCTTGAACGAAATCCATTTCAAACTTGTTGTTGAGTAGGTAGAATCGCCTTTGCTGTCAGATTCTTTCAATTGTTCAACATCTTCAACATCGCTGAAATATATGTTAGTGGCCAACATTTCACTTTTGCGGTTTCTTTCTTGTTGTTTGAGTTGAATATTCCACAACAAATCCACTTGTGGGTTTTGGGTGATATATTTGTCTGTATTTACGAAATTTACGTGCAGATTGGTGCGGTAATCGTTGCCATGAACGGTGTAAACAAATTCTAAGTAAGCGGTACTGTCTTCTTCTGCGGCTGATATGCTTGGATATACTCTAAATGGCAGAACAACGGAATCGTTTTTGCTGATTTTAATGGTATCGTTGGCGGCAACCATACTTTCAAAATACAAATCGTAAGTATTGATACCCAAATAATTTGAAAAGAAAGTAAAGCCAAAAACATTGTTATTGTTGCCTTTTTCAAACAAAACTACTGGCAAGGAATCGTATGTTTGCACATTTTTTATTACAACTGATTCTATTTGAGCACCTTTTGGATTTATATTAAGAATATATTTGTCATTTTGAACGACAATATTTTTGGTTTCTCTTTCTTGTGCAGCAAGGGCAAAACACCCATAAACGGCTTTTTGTTTTTCGTACAATGTATTTTCGTCATCAACAAAAGCGGCTGAGTCGCTTGATAAAGATAATTTTTGTTGTTTTTCGTTTTCTAATGCTGCAATGGAGTCTGCCAAACGTTCCGTTTGTTGGGCGACTAAAATCGAGTCTGCAATACGTTTTTGTTCTTTTTGCTGCTCTTTTGAAGGGGACATATAAATGCTATAACCGACAAATAAGGCAAAAATTAATAATAATCCGATTATGGTATTTTTATCCATTTATAAAATAAGTTTAAAAAATGTTTTACAAAAAATATATCTTACAAAGATAGCATAAAATTTTGACATATTAAAAACAAAATAAACAATTGATTTTTAATGTATTAAAATAATTTATCTGTTTTTAATACATTTCGTCATCGTCAAAATCTTCTTCTCGGGTATTTCTTTGTTTGGGCTTTATTTTGTAATTGGAGAAATTGTAGGTAATGGTAATCCACAATTGTCTGGAATCTCTGTAACGGTTCATTTCGCTTGTGTAATTTGATTGATAGGTAGAGCCGAACGAAACCACATGAGTTTGACGGCTATTGAAGATATCATTCAATCTTAGCGAAACAGACAAAGTTTTTTTCAAGAATGATTTTTTTATACCGAAATCCATACTCCAAGAAGCGTTCATTCTGCCTTGTCCGGCTCCTCCCGATTGAAAACCCATACTGTTGAGTGTAAGGGTAGGGGAGCGGTAATTGGCACTGAGTTGGATTTGAAAATCCAAAGGAAGGGTAAAATTGTTGTTCAATCGCATTTGCCAAGACAAGTCATTGCGAAGTGATTTGTCATACAAAGAATCCGCATTGACAATTGTTTGAAACAAACTTGCATTGGCACTTAATTTCCAAAATTTCCATAATGTTTGTTGATACGACAATTCTATACCGTAGGAATGACTGTTGTTTAAATTGGCATAGGTAGTATAGGTTGTAGAATCGTTTATCAAAGTGGTATAGCGGGAAATGATATTGTATCTGTACCGATAAAAAACATTGGCGGAAATACTTGTTTTTTTAAACGAACACAAATAACCGAAATCTATCGAATGTGTGTATTCCGGCTTTAATTTTCTGTTACCTTGCTGCAAATTCAAGTTGTCCATATCGTTTAAGAATGGATTCAATTGTCGGCCTTTGGGTCTGTTTACTCTCATGCTGTAACTCAATTGTATGGAATGTACATTGTTGAAATCGTAGCGGAGGTGTACAGTTGGAAATATATTGAAATAGGGGGCAGGAGAAAATGTTTCCGGGTCAGATTGCAGTTTGGAAATATTTTTGGCCAATTCGGCTCGTACGCCCACTTGGTATTTAAATTTGTTTTTGATGGTATTGGAATATATCAAATAAGCGGCATTGACAATGTCTGTATAATTTGATTTTTCGTTTCTGTTGGTTTTTTCCACCAAATTATCAAAAGAAGTACCGCCAAAATAAGAATATTTTTCACTATTGTACCGGTAAGTCAGTTTATAGCCTGATTCCAGTCTGCCGCCATTGCCGATAGGGGCTACAAAATCGACTTGAGCGGTTAGGGTTTTGTCGTTTGATTGATTTATATTACGCTGAAAATCATCGAAATGGAAAGGATAATAATAATTTTTTTCAATATCATTGCCGGAATACCTATTGTTGTCTGAAAAATAAATATCTGCTGTCAATTCTCTGCCTTTTACAACCGAAGAAACATATTTGTAATTGATAGAAGCATTGATACTGTTGGTTGGTTTTTTTATATTGGTGCTGTATTGGTCGTAAGCGGAAACGGTATCTTTGGCACTATTGTCGGTAAAAGAAGAAATAGTATTGTCGTTATTGTTGGTATGTATTCTATAGGTTATTTCAAAAGATAAAGTATGATTATCGTTGATAAAATAGTCCAATCCTCCACGTAGCGATTGGGGCATACCGGAAAAAGAACCTTGAGAGGTTTGTGTTAGGAACGTGGTATCGTTTTTGAAGATATTTTCTCTGTATAAGTCAGAATAATTATGGGAGCCGAAGCGTCTGAGGTTGTAACTTAAAAATAAATTTACTTTGTTAAGTCTGAAATTCAAATTCAACGAAGCATTGTACTTGCCGAAATAAACATGTTTGTTGTCATCGCTCATACCTGCTCCTACCGAAGCGGAAATATTAAATCCCAGCATTTGTTTTTTCTTCAAAACCACATTGATAATTCCGGAAATGCCGTCGGGTTCGTATCTGGCAGAAGGATTGGTTACCACTTCAATGCTTTCAATCATATCTGCAGGTATTTCGTCCATACTCAAATTGGTTGGGCGGCCATCTACCAAAATAGTAACACTGTTACTGCCCCGCAAACTTACATTTCCGTCTAAATCCACGCTTACCGAAGGCACATTTTCCAAAATATCCACACCGGTAGAACCTTCTGTAACAATGCTTTTATCAACATTAAAGACACGTTTGTCCAAATTGCTTTGTATCATTTCTTTTTCTGTGCTGATAACAACACCGTCCAATTGTTTGGACGAAGATTTAAACTTTTGTTTCCCCAGCATAGCAACAGGTGTTTCTTTGCTAATATGAATATCCGGTACAAAAATATTTTTGTATCCTATATAACTGATTCGAATGTAGTAGTTTCCAAAAGGAATATTGTCTATGGCAATCAACCCTTGGGCATTGGTGATACCTCCGCCAACTACCGATGAATCTTTTTGACTGAAAATGCCAACAGTAGCATATTCAAGCGGTTGGTTGTTGTTGTCAATAACAGAACAAGCAACAACACCCTTGTCTATTTTTACCATTTTTTGAAGATATTCGGGTATTTGTTGTTTGTTTTGGGCAGATAAAGCAACACAACCTAACAAAAAAATTAGTACAAAGTAATATTTAATGTTTTTCATTTAATTGCTATTAATGAGATTGATGTTCGATTTTACTGAGCATAGGTACAAAATAGCAATCGCCGTGAGTTGTTGTTTCAAAATTTTTGTCGTCAATTTTGATGATTTTTGTCATTTCTTGTGTTTTTTCTCCGACAGGGCATATCATTATTCCACCTGTTTTGAGTTGGGTGAGGAGTTTTTCAGGCAAAGTAGCAGCCCCACAAGTTACAATAATTCTGTCAAAAGGGGCAAATTCCGCCCATCCGGCATAGCCGTCCCCAAGTTTGGTGGCTATGTTTAGTTTTAATGTGGAAAACAATTGTTTTGTCTCCTCATATAATTGTCTGTGGCGTTCAATAGTATAAACCATTGCTCCCATTGTTTTAAGAATAGCGGATTGGTAGCCGCTGCCTGTGCCTATTTCAAGTATTTTCATATTGGGTTTGACCGATAGCAATGTACTTTGATGGGCAACAGTGTAGGGTTGGGAGATGGTTTGTTGGCAGGCAATAGGCAAGGCTTGGTCCTCATAGGCATAAGCGATTAGCGAAAAAGGGACAAAATAGTGTCGGGGCATTGTTTGCATGGCCTGAAGGACATTCTCGTCAAAAATACCTTTTTCGCGGAGGTGTGCTGTCAGTTTTGCCCGCATTCCTTGATATAAGGGACTATCTGCTATCATAAAAAAGAAAAAGAGGTAGTTTAACTACCTCTTTTTGTGTTTTAATTGTTTTTATCCCAACATTACAGGCATTGCCAAAACTAAAATATCTTCATCTGTTTCGGTTTCAGATGGAAGAATTAGACCTGCTGCCGTTGGATTTGAAAATTTGAAAATAATGGTATTGGTATCCAAATTTTTCAGTATTTCCTGTAAAATTTTGGAACTGAAACCTATTTCAAACATGTCTGTTTCTTCATTTTCCATTTCAAAGGAACAAGGCAAAACAACCTTACCTTTTTTAAGAGAAAGGTCTTTGTCTTCGGCTGCCAAAGTCAGTTCTTTTGGGGTTATTTTAAAACGGATTTGATGTGTCAGTTGATTGGTAAATGGAGCCAATGAACTTAAATTCTGCATCAAAGGAAGACGTTCCACTTCCATAATATTTTTATTATTGGCAGGAATAACGGCTTCATAGTTCGGATATTTGCCCTCTATCAGTTTGGAGAAAACATACATACCGTCAATTGTAAAGGCTACGCTGTCGTTGCTGAAATCTATTCTGACATCACCGTCCAATGTGGAGAATATTTCTTTGATGGTGGAAATCGGTTTTTTGGGAAGAACGAAAGAACAATCCAATCCCGTTTGAATTTTGTTGTTGCGGTAGCGTGCCAGACAACGTCCGTCTGTTCCGACAAAAGTAACGTATTCCGGTTTTAACTCGCACAAAACACCAGTCATAATAGGTCTTGCATCGGGTTGTCCTGTTGCGTAAATGGTTTTTTTGATGGCATCTACCAATACTTTGGTTGGCATATTGAAAGATGTTGCATTTTCTAACTTGGGCAAAGTGGGAAATTCGTCTGCCGGCAAACCGATAAAATTATAAATGGCATCGCCTGCCAGCATTTCTATTTCGTTTTGTTCTGAAATATTAAACGTAAAACGAACTTCCGGAAATGTTTTTAAGGTTTCTGCAATAATTTTATAAGGGATAACCACTTTGCCATTGCCAACGCTTTCAGACAACTCAAATTGGGCAACCATGGTTGTTTCCAAATCGGTGCCGACCAAGGTAAGTTTATTGTCCTCAACTTCATATAAAATATTTTCTGCCACAATTGGCATAAATTTATTTGGGGACAAAATTCTCCCAACAGATTGTAAATTTTTGAGTAATAATTGACTCTCTACAATAAATTTCATTTCTTTAAAGATTTTATTAGTAAAGTACAAAGATATAAAAAAAAATTATACCATAGAAATTAAAAAAAATATTTTACGAAATCAAAAAATTATAATTCGTAATCATCACTGTCACAGGCTGAAACGAGTTTATATACTTTGTCGTTTCTTCTAACTGTTTCAGAACAGGGAACAGAGCAGAAAATTCCTTTTTCCACTGTTGCAACAGGTTGAAGATCAACTCTTATTTCTTCCGGTTTGCTTTCCACCACGCCGGAAGTCGGACCGATAATTAACAAATCATCGTTTTTGTTTAAGTTATTTGCTTCCACTTTTATTTCTGCCACTTTTAGTTTGGAAAAATAGTTGGTGATTTTTCCGATATATACTTTTACTTTTTTGGCTTGAGAGCCATATCGTTCGGTCCATTCCCCTAATTTTCTTCCTAAATAATAACCGTCCCAAAATCCTCGATTGTATACATTTTCAAGTTGTTGTGTCCATTGTTTGACTTTTGTTTCCGAGTAACTGCCGTCTAAAACAGCCGTTGCGGCTTCCCGATAGCAAGTCGTAACCGTTTTTACGTATTCGGGAGAACGGCCCCGTCCTTCAATTTTCAGAACAGAAACGCCTGCTTCAACAATTTTGTCCAAAAAACCTATGGTACACAAGTCTTTAGGCGACATGATGTATTTCTCATCAACAATTGCACTCACTTCATTGTCGGTATCATATACAGTATATGCTCTTCTACAAGGTTGCAGGCATGCACCTCTGTTGGCGGAGTAGCCGAAATTGTGCAAACTGAGGTAACATTTGCCTGAAACCGCCATACAGAGGGCCCCATGGGCAAAAATTTCTATTTTGACCAAATTGCCCGAAGGTCCGCAAATGTTTTGTTCTTTTATTTCTGTGATAATTTTTTTGACTTGTTTCAACGAAAGTTCTCTTGCTGTTACCATTACATCGGCATATTGTGCAAAAAAACGAACTGCTTCTATGTTGGTGATATTACATTGTGTTGAAATGTGTACTTCTAC
Source organism: Bacteroidales bacterium (assembly GCA_017618435.1). Lineage (GTDB taxonomy): Bacteria > Bacteroidota > Bacteroidia > Bacteroidales > WCHB1-69 > UBA1205. The sequence goes on from JAFZUH010000230.1 coordinate 20,871, forward strand.
ATTTTTTTGTTTTGCATATTGAATGACAGACAAATCGGAAGCGATAATGGCGGTAATGCCGTTTTCTTTGGCCAAATCCACCAAATGTTTCATTTTCGGCAATTCGTCATCATAAATGATTGTATTGATAGTCAGGTAAGTTTTTACATTGTTTGCTTTGCAGGTTTGCGAAATGGTGTGCAAATCCTGTTCTGTAAAATTGATAGAAGAGCGGGAACGCATATTCAAATCTCCAATACCGAAATAAACTGCATTCGCCCCTGCTTGAATGGCTGCCGTCAATGCTTCAAAAGATCCTACGGGTGCCATTATCTCTATTTGTCGTTCTTGTGTGTGCATAACAATAAAATGCGTTGTTTTTGTTAGAATTATAGATTTGCAAAAGTACAACTTTTTATGTTTGCCCGAAGATGAAAATATTTCTTGTATCCTAAAAAAACATAGAATTTAAGCATTTTTCGCCTAATTGAAAAATAAATGTTATCTTTGTGCTTTGTTGAAAAGAAAAAAGATATTTATGTTTTATTCGCAAATCGCTATAGATTCCAATATTGACAATCTTTCGGAGGTTGAAAAGTTTATTGATGAAATAATGGACAAATATAATATTGACAACCAATATTATGGTGTTTTTAGTGTGCCTTTGATAGAAAGTGTCAGAAATGCTATTGTTCATGGAAACAAAAACGATATACGTAAAAAGGTAACCATTTGTGTACAAATAAAAAACAAGGGCTTGCAATGTTCCGTATCAGACCAAGGCAATGGTTTTGATTTTGAATCGTTGATGAACAAACCGATAGAACAGCATTCTACCAATGGCTTTTTAAAAATAAAGTCTCTTTGCGAAAACATTTCTTTTGACAATAATGGAGCAACAATTTCATATATGCAAAATATTCCTGTTGTACAGCAACGAAATTCAAGAACAAAATTATTGCAAAGGGAAAATAATACAATGGTGAAAACAAAAATATTACAAAAATAAAATGAAGAATATTTTATTTTATACTGAAAACGTAAATTATGTTTTACCTCATAAAAACAAAATACGTGATTTGTTGAATTTGTTGGCAAAAGAAGAGGGAAAAGAAATTGGACAATTGACATATATTTTTTGTTCAGATGAATATTTGTTGGAAATAAACAAACAATATCTTCATGCCGATTATCTGACAGATGTTATTACTTTTGACTATTGTCAAAACGAGTTTGTTTCAGGTGATGTTTTTATTTCCGTAGAAAGGGTAAAAGAAAACAGTGTTTTGTTTTCCCAATCTTATTTTGATGAAATGTTGCGGGTGGTTGTTCATGGTCTTTTGCATTTGTGCGGTTATAAAGACAAAAAAGAAAAAGAACAACAACAAATGCGGGAAAAAGAAAATTATTATATAGAAAAATATAAAACATTGTTGTAAATCAAAATTATATATAATTGTTTCACGTGAAACAAAAACCGATGGACGATATTTTCGATGTTATTGTAGTAGGAGCAGGTCATGCGGGTTGTGAAGCGGCAATGGCTGCATCGCATTTGGGTGCGAAAACTCTGCTTATTACCATGAATTTGGATACCATTGCCCAAATGTCTTGCAATCCTGCAATTGGCGGTGTCGCAAAAGGGCAAATAGTTAGAGAAATAGATGCATTGGGCGGATATACTGCAAAAGTAACAGACGAATCTACCATTCAATTTAGAATGCTAAACCGTTCAAAAGGTCCTGCCATGTGGAGCCCGAGGGCACAATGCGACAAACAACAATTTTCTATTATTTGGAGAAGATATTTGGAACACCAACAAAATCTTTTTTTAAGAGAAGATACCGTTGTTGATGTGGAAACAGAAAATAATGCCATTGCTTCCGTAAGAACAAAATTGGGGAAAACCATAAAAACAAAAGCACTTGTTTTGACAGCGGGAACTTTTTTGAACGGTAAAATCCATATCGGGGAAGTGAATTTTTCAGGTGGCAGAATAGGGGAGCAGGCAAGTTTTGGTCTTACCGAAAAACTGATGCAACTGAACTTTAAAACCGCTCGCCTAAAAACAGGAACTCCTGTTAGAATAGACGGCAGAACCATTGATTTTTCCAAAATGGAAAAACAGGAGGGAGATGAAAATCCGCAGGGTTTTTCTTTTTACGGCAAGATTCCGGTTGTCAATAAAAAATGTTGTTGGATTTGTTATACCAACACCCAAATTCACGAAACTTTGAGAACAGGATTTGATTTTTCTCCTATGTTTCAAGGACGAATAAAAGGTGTCGGACCGAGATATTGTCCGTCTATCGAAGACAAAATAGAAAGATTTGCCGACAAAGAAAGACATCAGTTGTTTTTGGAACCGGAAACAGAAAACGGCATTTCTTATTATTTGAACGGTTTTTCTTCCTCTTTGCCTGAAGAAATACAACTGAAAGCCTTAAGACAAATTGCAGGTTTGGAAAATGCTCATATTCTCAAACCCGGCTATGCTATCGAATACGATTATTTTGACCCAACTCAACTGAAATCGACTTTGGAGACCAAGCAAATAGAAAATCTTTATTTTGCCGGACAAATAAATGGAACAACGGGCTACGAAGAAGCGGCATCGCAGGGGGTGATGGCCGGAATAAATGCCGTGAGAAAAATAAAAAATCTGCCTCCTTTTATTTTAAAAAGAAATCAATCGTATATCGGTGTGCTGATAGACGATTTGGTAACAAAAGGAGTAGATGAACCTTATAGAATGTTTACCTCCAGAGCGGAATATAGAATTTTGTTGAGACAAGATTCTGCCGACACCCGATTAAGTCCTTTGGCCTACGAAATAGGAATGATAGCTCAAAACACTTTTGCCCAATTTGAGCAAAGCCAAAAGAAACTCTATGCTTTGATTGAATTTTTTGAAAACTTGTTGGTTGAACCGAATCAGATAAATAAATTTTTGGAACAAAAACAATTGTCATGTTTGTCTCAAAAAACCAAATTTGCCCAATTGTTGTTAAGACCCCAATTGTCCGTTTTTGAACTGAAATCTGTTTTGTCCCAAATACAAGATTATTTGTCCGCCAACAATATTGATGATACAATTTTGGAAAAGGCGGAAATTTTGGTAAAATATGCAAGTTATATAGAAAAGGAAAAACAGATGGCTGAAAAAATGCAGAATTTGGAAAATATAAAAATTCCGCAGAATATGGATTATTTTTCCATACAATCTCTTTCCACCGAAGCCCGACAAAAATTATCAAAAATACAACCTTTGACCATTGGGCAGGCTTCCCGCATAAGCGGGGTATCTTCTTCCGATATTTCAGTGTTGCTTATCTTGTTAGGAAGATAATGTTTCACGTGAAAAGTTTTTGTAAAAAACTAAATATCAATATTTTAATCATATTTTTGTATTTTTTGATTTGCCTCAAAAAAGTGAAAATCGATTTTAAGGCGGTTTCTCTGAAAAAATGACAATTATATTGTCTGACACCCTAAAACACGCTTAAAATTGAAGTTTTTAATAATGCTTTGATTTAAAGTGAGTTGTATTTGCGTTGATTTTTCGTGATTGTATTTTTAACAAAAAATTGCTTATCTTTGCAAAAATTTAAATAGTATTTTATGTAGTATAGAACAACAATTTTTTGACATAATAAATTAGCGGTTCGAAGCAATTCTTGATACTCCAATTTTCCACATTGTCTTTTATAGAAAGACACTAACTCAAGAATAGGTTCTCGAAATGTCGTGTATATCACGGCGTGGGCAGACTTGTTGA
>JAFZUH010000231.1 GCA_017618435.1 Bacteroidales bacterium
CTATATTGCAATCAAAACTACCAAAGCCCTCATTGTTGAGGTTTGCGACAGCCTGCGATGTGGGGCAGAAAAGCACATTGCTCACGCGGTCGGTGAGGATGCGGTTTATCTCCTCGGGCATCTGCATGTTGAACGACCGCAAACCAGCCTCAACGTGAGCCAGACGGATATGCAACTTGCAGGCAGCCAAAGCCCCGGCAAGTGTAGAGTCGGTGTCTCCGTAAACCAGCACCCAGTCCGGCTTTTCGTCCATCAGCACTGGCTCTATTTTTTCCAACATCTGTCCTGTCATAGCACCATGCGACAAACCATTGATATTGAGATTATAATTGGGGCGTGGTATTTCCATCTCCCCAAAGAACACATCGGACATATTGATGTCGTAATGCTGTCCAGTATGAACTATGATTTCCTCCACACCATCGATTCCCGCTATGGCTCTGCTTATAACAGCAGCCTTTACAAACTGCGGTCTTGCACCTACAACTGTTACTATTTTCATATTTTTTTCTCCTTTGCAAGTGATTGCATTATTTCACTAAATTTCTTTGCCAAAACACTATAAGTATGATGTTTCATCACATAGTTTTGTCCATTTATACCAAGTTGTTCCCGTTCTGCGGCAGGCATTTCCTTCAATTTCAATATGGCTTCTGCTATGGCTTGAGGATTTTCCGCCTCTACCGACAAACCGCAATTTGCCTCTGCTACTGGGTCATTCCCTGCTTCAACAGCATGTACAATAGGTTTTCCACTCATCATATAATCAAAAATCTTATTGGGACTTATACCAAAACGATAAAGAGGATTTTTGTTCCAACCTATATACAAGACATCCATATCTCTCAAAAAAGAAGGAACAGCCATTTTGTGAATAGGACTCACAAAATACACATTTCTAATATTTTCATTTTCAACTCGCTGTTGAAGTTGTTTTTTTTCTGTTCCATCTCCAACCAAAACAAAGGCAATATTACTATTAATCAGTCGTTTCGCCGTATCAAGTAATACATTCAATCCATTAGACAAAGCATGTCCGCCGACATAACCCACTATAAACCTATTTTCCGCTTTCAGTTTTGCAATAAGTTGCCCACATTCCTCGGGCAAATCTTCAACATTCTGCCAATCATCCTCCACAATACCGTTTGGCACATGGAAGAAACGGTTTTCGGGCAAGCCGTGAGCCGTGCAGTGTTCCTTGGCTTTGGGCAGTATGGAGACAACCGCATCGCAATGTTTGTAGGCATAATTTTCCGCCATCTGCATCAAAACAATGAAGGGATGACGTTTGGACATGCCCCCCAACTCCATAGGAGAAAGCGGCCAAAGGTCGTGGATTTCATAAATGTATTTCCCCCCGCTTTTGCAGGCAATTCTGCGTGCAGGATAATTGTCCAAAGGATATGTAGATGAGGCAATCACCACGTCTGGACTAACCTTTGCAGCGATTTTTCCTGCACGGAACCATAATTTTGCAGTAAGAACAAACATTGACAATAAGCGTTTCACTCCATTGCCATGATAAACAGGGGTTTTTACCCACAAATAATCTACCCCATTTATGGTTTGCCTACCCTCTTGATCCGGCTGTTTTTTGCGAAGATGGGAATAAGTGCCACCCACAATAAGCACTTTATGCCCGAGTTTCTGCCATTCACGTGCCAAATAGTAAGGGCGGAACTCCATGCCCATTTCCGGACTGCCTGCGTAGTGATTGATTATGAGAATGTTCATACTAATAAAATTTTATCATAAATGGCAATGAATTTTGCCCTATTCGCTTCTTTAGTGGCATTGGCAAATACAATTTCCTTATTTTTCCCGACTAACTTACAAGTATCCAAGTCTGTAAGTTCAGACAAGAAATCATCATTGACATTCTCCACAACAATACCGTTTTCACCATTGGAAACCCATTCCCTGTTTGCAGGCAAATCGGAAACTACCGGAATGCACTCCATAGCCATCGCCTCAAATAGACTAATTGCAGTTGCATCGCTTTCCGGAATTGATACCCAATATTTTGCAAGAGCATAATAATGGAAATTTTGCTCTTGATTCAACCAACCGACAAACTGCACATTATTTTCTACGGACAAACTTTTGACCAACTGCTTGAGGTTTTCGGTTTCGCTCCCTGTGGCCGCTATTACCAATTTCCAATGCGGATTTTTTTTCAAAAAACGGCTGAAGGCAACAATAATGGCATCTATTCTATACAACTTTTCATGCAAACGGTTGGAATAAATAATATCTTGTTTGCAAATATTGATTTCAGGTAGGTTTATTCCAAAGTTAGCGATAGTGATATTCAGTTTGCGTTCTGCAATTTGCTCCATTTGCTCTGCCATATATTTGGAATCTGAAGTAAAATAGGGTACATTCCGCAATACGTATCTGACAATCTGCTTGAAAACCCAATTTTTGTGAGGAATGACAAGTATATCACTGCCCCACGCCGTAGCCACCACGGGTATTTTGAGACTTTTGTTTACCCAAACGGCAAAAAACAGGGCTTTGTTTATCTGCTGTCCGTGAATGATAGTCGGACGATATTCCCGAATAATACGCTTGGTTTGCCAAAAGGCTTTCAGCATTTTGTGCGGACTCGGAGAATAGTCCAATACTTTTAACGGCAATCCCTCACACGCACCTCCGCTTTTGTCAGTCAGCAGCAATATATCATCAAAATAATCTTTTACCAACTGAAAATAGTTGTATGTATGAATACAATTGTTTCCCAAAAGCAATAGTTTACGTTTCATTATCTCTTTATTTTTACTATTTTACAACAAGCAATCATTTTTCATTGTTTTTATTTATTATCAATCAGCCTTTTATAATGCTCAAGCATAGTTTTCACGTTTTCGTTCCATTCAAACATACGCTGCACACGTTCCCGCCCTGCGGTTCCCATTGTTTTACGCAAATCAGGATTATCAATAAACTTCTGAATAGCAGTTGCAGTGGCTTCTACATCTCTTTTGGGGACAATAAATCCGGTAACATTGTCTTCCACAACCTCTGTAAAACCGTCAGCATCAGAAACTACCACTGGACATTCACAAGCCATAGCCTCCACAGCCACCACGCCAAAACTTTCTTTATTGGACAGAAAAGCCGCCACATCAAAACTATTATAATAGTTAGGTAAATCACTTTGAGGAACCCGACCGACAAAAATTACCTTATCGTCTATTTTCAGTCTTTCTGCAAGTGCTTTCAATGAAGCATATTGCGAACCATCACCGACAATCTTTAACACCATTGCCTTTGATGGATTGTTGTCTGAAACAATTTTAAATGCCCTAATAAGTGTATCTATTCCATAAATCGGTTCCAGCGATTTAACATTTCCAACAACAAAAGCATCATTCCTCGTAATAGTTGCAGGGCAAAAAAATGAAGTCTCCACACCAAAGGGTGTTATTTCAATAGTTTTAGAAGTATATTTATTTGTTTCCTTTACCATTGCCAAACTGGTGGATAATATCATATCGGCTTTGCTTAACTTATAACGCAAGGCTTGTTTTGACAAAAAAGACAATTGAGGGTCGCCGTAAACATCACTTCCCCAAACTGATAATACAAAAGGATGAAATCCTGACAAGGATGCAATTGTACCATAATCCACAGCATAATGAGCATGAACTATGTCAGGATGAAACTCTTTGATTAACTGTTTGACATATTTTACAACAAAAAACACCTCAAAACGTTGTAAAATTCTATTTTTTAAAGAAGTCCCACTATGTCGATACACATATTTTTTTACAATTACGTTGTCAAATAAATTGAAAAAATCTTTATTATAACTACTTGATAACGTAAAAAGCATTATCGTATATCCTCGTTCAGCAAGTGCCTTTACCCAACGCTGGGTGTGGACACTTTCCGCATTTGACAACATTAGTATTTTCATAAACACTCCCCCTCTCTCAAATAAAAATTCTCAAAAATCAATTTGTTTAGAATTTCCACTTGTTCTTTGCGATGGTGTTTTTTTATAATATCCTCGTTCATAGGAAGTTTTTCGTCTTTCTGCCACATATTGTACAGCTTTTCAATAGCAGAAGCAATTGATTGTACATCATCAAAATCAGCCACTACTCCGGCGTTGCATTCCCGAATCAAATCCGCTGCCACATCATCAGGGTCTACCACTGCCAATATCGGCTTACGGCAACCTAAATATTCAAACAATTTGCCCGAATAAACGCCTTTACGATTCTGTTTGGGCAATATCAGCAACAAGCAATCGGAGTTTTGCATTTCAATCAGAGCGTCCTCATGCGGTATCTTGGCACCAGAAAACACAACGCACGTCAAATCATGTGGAACAACAACACTATGGCCGACCCCAATAAGATTTACCTTTAATCGGGCATTGGGATTTTTTGACAAAAAACACTGCAAAGCCTTGAAAAAAGTGTAAGGTTTTATATTTGAATAAAATGTACCTGCATACATTATGGTAAACACATCATTTTTATATTCTGTATCCACATAATCAAAGTCATATCCATTCCTTACTTCTGCAAATAAGGGACAATGCAAAGCATTTGCAGGGACATTCCTTTTAAAACCTTCCAAAATAGGTTGTGAAACCGTTGTTACTGCATCGGCATACAAAAGCATCTGTCGTTCCGCCTTGGCATATAATTTTCGCAAACCTTTTGTTACAGAAGGATTTTGGGTAATCTCATCTCTGCAATCAGCCACCCAAAAGAAAGAACAGCCTTGTTTTTTCAAGGCAATCGCCACCAGATGCGGTTCTATTGGCTCATAACTACTAATAATTGTAGTATCTGGACCATATTTTTCCAATAAAGACCGCACTTGTTTTTCAGCACGGTGTTGCCAATTACGGTACTCCCTTTTCACAAAAAATGCCAACAACACATTGTACAAAGCCTTTAATTTGTGAAAAACAAAACAAACCTGCCTATCAAATTTCGCACGTTTCAACAAGGCTTTATTGGGCAGACGATGAACGCTTACCCCGTCAATGGCAATGTCTTTCTCCATTTTTTCATCAGACTGCAATGATACCACATCAACGTCAAACTTTGTCTTATCGATGTATTTCGCAAATGCCAGCATCCTATTCACGGCAATCGAATGTCGCGGAGGATACCATGTGGTCAAAAGTATAATATGATGTTTTTTCATATTGCTCATCTTGATAATAACATATTTTTCAACTTAATAACATATTGTCTGTCTATCAGCCAATACAACAGCAATACCAATAGTCCGTACAGACACAGCACTCCTGCCTGAAAATAAATATTGTCGGATATTGCTGTAAGCAACCACACAGGAATACCGGCCAGTAGGGAAACCATAGTTGCCAGTCCGCACGATTTCAAATAGTTTTTCAGTGGAATGAATGCGATACTGTAAACCATCATACGCCAATATAGGAATAGGAACCCGAAAGCGATGACGGATTGTGTAATTGCTACGGCATAAATGCTGAACTGCCCTGCAATGAAAATCGCGGTAGTCATAACAGCAATACGCACTATTGTCCAGTAAAAACTCAAGTCTGTACGTCCCTTTGCCACCATAAGTATGCCAGCGGGATTGCCTACCGAGTTGAACATGCCCCAAAAAGAAAGTATCTTTATAAACACTGCAACGCCCATCTTTTCACTGCCATAAAGCAAGAGTGCAAGCGGGTCGGCAAAAACAAAAAAGCCTATAAATATCGGAAAATTAAATACCGAAAGCAGTTTCAAAACATCTACATATTTTTCCTGTATCATCGCAAGATTATCCTGAAATTTGGCGAAAGCGGGTGTGGCGACACTGGTAACAATCGAATTGATAATTTGTATAGGCTTTATCACCAATTCTTTAGCAAGATTATAAAGTCCCAACAATTCCATACCGAAAAAACGCCCAATCAGAAAGATGTCAATTTTATTGGAAATATAATCCAACACTTGTGCCCCCACTTGGTAACCTCCGATTTTTAACAAATCGAATATTTCCCTAATATTACAATGGAAAGCAATAGGATAGGTTTTAATACCTGAAAACCAATAAATGCCCTGTGTTACAAAAGATTGCAACAAATAGCCAAAAACAAGACTATATACTCCAAAACCATTTGCAGCCATAAGTATAGTCAGTACGGTACCCAAAACCAAACCCAACATATCTACAATGGCAATGAATTTAAATTCCAATTGTTTTGTTTTAAAGGTGAAGAACATTCGCCCAAAAGCATTGATAATTAGTTGCAAACCCATAATAGGAATGACGGAAACCAATATCTTTTCATTGTAATATGCAGCAAACAATGGCGAAGAAAGTGCCACAATGGCATACAAAACAACACTCAGCAGCAGATTTACCCAAAAAACGGATGAATATTCTTTACGGGTGATGTTTTGTTTGTGCACAAGCCCTACGGCAAAACCGAGGTCGGCAAATATTTCCGTAAATCCCAACACCATAAAGACAATGGCGATGATACCGAAATCCGACTTGGAAAGCAAACGGGCAAGTATCATCAATTTGAATATCTGCATCGAAGAATTGGCAATTTTCGACACCGTCATCCACTTGGCTCCCGATATGGTTTTGTCCTTTAACTGCATACTATCTTCGTTTGAAAACTACCTTGATTAGGCAAACAAGCATACCCTATATAAGAGCAAAAAAACACATAATGTGGCCACAAAAAGTTAGATGAACTTGGAGCAAACAACAATAGAATATACAAGGGTATCATACACCAAAATTCATCACGGTCATGTTTTTTCGCTATTTTTCGCATAATATAAACAAGCAATACAATATAACCGACAAAAAACACCACACCAGAGGTCAGCAGAAAATGCAATAAATATGAATGAATATTAATGATATGTCCAAACAGATTGTAATTGTCCATATTGGCGTAGTAATACATATCTCCCTCCAAACCATAGCCCAGACAATAAGAATCGAACAATGACAAGAAAGAATACAGATACAAATTTGCTCTTACCCATGTGGATTCCGTTTGAATGGCAAAGAATGCTACAATGGCTGCTACAACCAAAACGGCAAGTAATATCAGCAAAATCCGTTTATACTTCAAAAACATCTTTCTTTGCGTAAACAACACAAAAAGCAACAATATAAACAAAGCGGTACGGCAATGTGTCAAACAAATAGTTATCAAACCCAATAAGACAAAGAGAATATCTTTCCAAATTTTTGTTTCTGCCGAGACCAATTTTCTATATGACAGCACATAACACAAAGCCATTGC
>JAFZUH010000232.1 GCA_017618435.1 Bacteroidales bacterium
ACAATTTTATCCGAATAGAAACCAATGGAAGTTATACTTTTTTGGCAACATCTTCCAATGTTGCAGGCGGAGAAACTGTAGATATTAGTAGGCTGTATTGGATAGGCAAATTTGCCGTTACCAATGCGGAATGGAAAGAATATATCGATGCAACAGGAGTTGCCGCTCCAAAGTATTGGAATGGCAATGAAATACCGGCAGGTAGGGAAAAACATCCTGTTTTGTGGATTTCTTGTTCACAAGCAGAAAGTTATTGCCAATGGTTGAGTGAAAAAACAGATGGTTGGACATTCCGTCTTCCTTATAGTGCAGAATGGGAATATGCTGCCACCGGCAATGAAAGATTGGTATATCCATGGGGCAATACAGCAGGAGCATCTTATACAAATGGAGTACTTGTTTCAAAATTCAATTATAATGCCGTTATTGCGGCGGAAGTATTGAAAAATCCCAATCAATTGGCTACTTACAACAATCCTAATTCAACGCGATATGGTGAACAAGATAAGATTTCTGATATTATTTCTGTCAGTGCAACCGGCGGTGTTTCAGGTTGGGTGGATCATACCAATTACTTGGGCTTCATTTATACGGATATTTTTACGGCAATAAATGATGCCGGAGGCAATACTTGTGCTGTAGATGCTTATCCTGAGGGTGTTTCTTGGTGCGGTTGTTACAATATGTGCGGCAATTGCTGGGAATGGTCAGCAAGTGTGGAAATTGCTCAAAATGGGGCCGAAAAAGGCCAAAGTGTAAATGTTATCAGAGGCGGTTCTTGGTATGCCAATGCTTCGAGTTGTAAAGCCTCGTTTAGGGGTGAGGGTCGAAAGGCTTCTTCTGCCTACAATACGGTTGGTTTTAGGCTGGTGGCAGAACGAAAGTAGTTTATTGCCTTCGATGTGAAATATAGTTAATAACAATACAGGAAAAATATTATCTTTGTAGAAATTAGAACAGACAATGAAAAGCAAGCCAAAAATTCCGAGTACATTTACTATTGTATTTTGTGTTATTGTTTTTGTCGCCGTCTGCACGTGGGTGATTCCGGGCGGTGAATTTGTCCGTCAGACGGTTGAAATAGACGGAGAGGCAAAAGAGATTGTTGTTCCCGATTCTTATCATCAAGTGTCATCTCAACCTCAAACGTGGCAAATATTTTCAGCGTTTTTCAAAGGTTTTGTCAAAACGTCAAATATTATTATTTTTATTTTCCTGATAGGCGGTGCTTTTTGGATATTCAATTACACCAATTCGATAATGGTTGGGGTGAATGCTTTTTTGAAACGTATGCAAGGCTTGCAACAGCGGAAGGTCTTTGCCCGTATTGACATAAATATATTGATTGTTACCCTCATCATGATTATGTTTAGTCTGTTTGGGGCGATTTTTGGCATGAGTGAAGAAACTATAGCCTTTACGATGATATTTGTGCCGATAGCCCTTTCGATGGGCTATGATTCTATTGTCGGTATAAGCATGTGTTATTTGGCGGCACACGTCGGTTTTGCCGGTGCAATGTTGAATCCGTTTACGATAGGCATTGCCCAAGGTTTGGCACATTTGCCTACATTTTCAGGGTTGGGTTATCGTTTTGTTTGTTGGCTTGTTTTTACTTTTGCGGGCATTTGTTTTGTGTTGTGGTATGCCAAACAGGTAAAAAAGAATCCGCAGTTTTCTCCGATGTATCAGTGGGATAATTTGTGGAGAGAAAAAATACAACAAACTACCAATACCAATAATGAAACAGAAACGGTACAACGGGCTTCATGGTCTGCGTGGATTGTGTGGTTATTTTTAACTATTGTTTTTATTGTGGTTTCTTTTTTTGAACCGATGACGACAATAGCATTAGGAAAAACATCGTATGCTTTGCCTATAATTCCTGTTTTGACCGCTTTGTTTTTTGTGATAAGTTTTGTCTGTTTGAGAAAAAATATTCATTATTTTATTCTTAATCTCTTGTTGTTTTCCATTTTCGCATTGATAGTCGGAGTTCTAGGCTATCAATGGTATGTGATGGAAATTGCGACGTTGTTTTTTATTATGGGTATTTGTGCAGGTGTTGCCTATTCGTGTTCTTTGGATAAAATATTCCAATTGTTTCTGGAGGGTTGCAAAGATATTATGAGTGCGGCTCTTATTGTCGGTTTGGCGGGTGGTATCATTGTCATTTTGCAAGACGGCAAAATAATAGATACAATTTTGTATGCAATGAGCAATGCTATGCAAGATGCAGGAAAATTCGGTTCATTGAGTGTGATGTTTGTTTTTCAGAATTTGTTGAATTTAATCATTCCGTCAGGTTCGGCCAAAGC
>JAFZUH010000233.1 GCA_017618435.1 Bacteroidales bacterium
CACCAACCCATCAAACAATCCTCACATGTCTGAAATAAAACTCAAATTTATTGAGGAACTTGGGGCTGAAGCACCTGTTTCGAGTGGCGTTATTTCACTACAAAGCGATAGGGGTACATCTTACAAAGCATATATTGCCGTTCAAGATCAACTCACTGCTGCTTTTAACGAAATTCGTGACTCTTATTCTCAACAACAATTCGGTAAAACTTTTGATAACTTGACAGAAGGACAACGTGAAATTGTAAAAAAAGTCGTTCCTGTTAGTATTTCAGAAGCAGAACCATCTAATTATGGAGGGAAAAAATAATGGCAAGATTTAGAAAAGAAGGGAAAAAAGGTGTTCCGGATTTGAACATGGGTTCCATGTCTGATATCATCTTCATGTTCTTGTTCTTCTTTATGGTTATCACAACCATGAGAGAATCCCAATTGTTTGTTAGAACAAAAGTACCTCAGGCTACAGAAGTTCAAAAATTGGAGAAAAAATCTTTGATTGCCAATATTAATATCGGACAACCCAACACACGTGAATTAATTGCAAAATATGGTCCGGAACCTCGTATTCAATTGAATGACCAATTGGGTGATGTACGTGATATTGTTCAATTTGTGGAAATTGAAAAGAAATCCCGCAATGAAGCCGACCGTACACAAATGACATGGTCGCTCCGCGTGGACGAAGCCGTAAAAATGGGTGTCGTTACCGATGTTAAACAGGAACTTCGTAAAGCAAGTGCCTTCAAAGTAAATTATTCAACTTCAAAAGGCAAAAAAAAATAACATTGTAGCATAATATTTAAACATATAAGGTTGGGATTGTTCCCAACCTTTTTTAGTAATTTTTATCTGAACAAATGAAAACAATTTTTAAAGCAGGAAATATGATATACCCGCTTCCGGCAGTGCTGGTGTCTTGCGGAAACAAGGAACAGGGATACAATATTTTAACCATCGCATGGACAGGAACAATATGTTCATCGCCAGCCATGTGTTATATCTCCGTCCGTCCGGAAAGATTCTCTCACCACATTATTAAAGAGAACGGAGATTTTTTCATCAACCTCACCAACCGGCAATTGGCCTTCGCAACCGACTGGTGCGGCGTAAAATCAGGAAAAGATACAGATAAATTCAAATCGCTGAACCTCACCCCAATGCATTGTTCTGAAATAAACGCTCCTTATATCAAAGAATCACCATTGAGCATTGCATGCAAAGTAAAGGAAATTATACCTTTGGGTTCCCACGATATGTTTATCGCTGATGTGGTAAACATATTGGCAGACAATATGTTTATTTCCCCCAAAACCGGCAGTTTTAATTTAGAACAAGCCGACCTTATATCTTACTGTCATGGAAAATATTATACCATGGGCAAACCTATCGGCAAATTCGGTTGGAGTGTGGAAAAGAAAAAACGAAAAAAATAATTATTTTCGCTTCTCCTCCTATAAAATCTCTTTTATCCGTTCTACCAATTTATCTGCATTGACATTCAGTACAGCAATCTCCAATGTTGCCTGCTTATAAAACAACTCTCTTGCAGACAAAGTTTGTTGTACATACTGCAAAATATTATCTTTGTTTACCAAAGGTCTTTGTTTGCGACTGTTTTTCAATCTGTCTGCCAACACTTTTGCAGGCAAAGACAAATATACCGCCACACCATTTTGTTTGATATACTGCATATTATCACCGAAGCAAGGCGTGCCGCCTCCGGTGGCAACAAGTACATTATTCATTGTTGCAGTTTCATGCAACAAGGTTGTTTCTATTTTTCGGAAAGAATCCTCACCTTTTTGGACAAAAAAATCTGAAATAGGTCCGTATCGCTGCTCAAACAAAGTATCCAAATCCACAAAACGATAGCCCAATTTGGCAGCGATAGTTTTCCCCAATGAGGATTTGCCGCAACCTGCAAATCCGACTAAATAAATGTTTTTCATTTATTTGGCAGCGTATTGTACCGCCGCTAACAAATTTTCGGTAATATATTTCAATTGTTCTTCATCAAGTTCGGTATGCATCGGCAAAGAAATAACCTCTTTGCACAATTGTTCGCTTACAGGAAAATCACCATGTTGATACCTTTCATCTTGATAGGCCTTTTGCAAATGCAATGGCACCGGATAATATATCATTACAGGAATATGTTTTTCTGCCATATAAGCAATCAATTTTTCTCTGTCCACGCCTTTCGCTTTCAATGTATATTGATGAAAAACATGTGTTGATTTGTCTGCAACAACGGGTGTAACCAATTTATCGCAATTGGCAAATGCTTGATTATAGTATGCTGCTGCTCTGTTTCTTGCTTGAGCATATTCATCTAAATATTTGAGTTTAACATCTAAAACCGCTGCCTGCAGACTATCCAAACGGGAATTGACACCAACCATATCATGATAATATCTTTTGAACATACCATGATTGACAATACCTCTTAATTGATAAGCAATATCATCATCATTGGTGAAAATGGCACCGCCATCACCATAACAACCTAAATTTTTGGAAGGGAAAAATGAGGTACACCCGATTGTTCCCATCGTACCTGCTTTTTTAATTGTTCCATCAGAAAAAGTATAGGTTGCTCCTATTGCCTGACAAGCATCTTCTATTACATATAAATTATGTCTTTGTGCAATAGCAAGTATTTGCTCCATATTGGCACATTGACCAAACAAATGAACAGGCACTATCGCTTTTGTTTTAGGTGTTATGGCTTTTTCTATAGCCGACACATCTATATTAAACGTATCTGCATCAACATCTACCAAAACAGGGGTTAAACCCAACAACGCAACAACTTCGGCTGTTGCAATAAAAGTAAATGTTGTTGTTATCACTTCATCACCGGGTTTTAAATTCAAAGACATCAAAGCCACCTGCAGTGCATCTGTACCATTACCACATGGGATAACATGCTTTACTCCCAAATAAGCCTCTAAATCTGCTTGAAATTGTTTTACCATAGGACCATTGATAAAAGCACAACTTTCCATCACCTGTTCCCATTTCTCATCTATTTCCTTTTTTATTTTCAGATATTGCGAATGCAAATCCACCATTTGTATATTTTTCATTGATATTTATTATTTATACATTACTAATTATCTTCCACTAATTTATCTTGCTGTGAGGACAACTGAACAGCACCCGTTTCGTTTTGTTCCACAACTTTTGTAGTATCTTTTTTTTCTTTATTCTTTTTATTTTCCAGTTTTGTTTTTTCTTTCACCAATTGTTCGGTAACTTTTTTTAACATAGTCTTTGCAATATCATCATTGGACATATAGTAATTCAAATTCTGCTGAAATACAGCATATTGAATATTGTGTTTTTCCATAATCTGATTCATTCGTATATGCAACCACGCTGTTTTATTTACAATAGTCGTATCCAATTGTCTTATTCGATATTCACCTTCCAATAAATATATATCATGCAAAACGGCTTCTATTTCGGTTTGTGTATATAATTGCTCCGGTTTTTTTGCCTTCATTCTCTGACAAGCACTGGCAACAAGCAACATTACAGCAAATAATATCACAATTTGTCTTGTTTTCATCATCTGTCAAATTTTAAAGCCATTGCTGCTTTGGTATCGGCAATCTTTCCTTCATCATAAACCAAAACACCATTTAAAAACGTTTTGCAAATATGAGAATGGAACATCGTTCCCTCCAAAGGAGACCATTGGCATTTATAAAAGATATTATCTTTAGTTACTTTTTCACAAACAGATGTATCAACAAGAACCATATCAGCAAAATACCCCTCTTTGAGGTAACCCCGCCTGCTGATATTGAACAAATTGGCAGGTTGGTGGGCAAAACTATCCACCAAACGTTCCATAGTCAACCGTTTTTGGCAGACCAATTCCAACAATATCTGCAGACTATGTTGCACCATGGGCATTCCGGAAGGAGCATGGAAATAATTCTGTTGTTTTTCTACCCAAGTATGTGGAGCATGGTCAGAACCAACAGTCAAAATAAGTCCATCGTTTAAGGCTTTTTGCAAGGCTGATTTGTCTTTTGCTGTTTTAATAGACGGATTGCATTTGATGCTCGTTCCATATTGTTCATAATCAGCATTATCAAAGAAAAGATATGATGGGCACACCTCCGCGGTGATATTTTTGTTTTCAAGAGAAAACAAAGACAATTCTTTGGCGGTGCTTACATGCAAAACATGCAAACGCGTACCCCATTGTTTCGCCCTTTGCACAGCCATTGCCGAAGTGGTATAGCAGGCTTCTTCACTGCGTATTTCACAATGTTTGCTTATCGGCATTGTATCACCAAAACGCTGATGATATATTTCCGTATTTTTCTTTATAATATTTTCGTTTTCAGCATGTACCAAAACAGGCAACCCTTGTATGGAAAACACCTTGTCCAACACTTGTTCATCTTGAATAAGCATATTGCCCGTTGAGGAACCTAAAAACAGCTTTAAAGCCGCAACATTTTGTTTATCAACACAACAAACCTCTTCTAAATTGAAGTCTGTAGCCGCCAAATGAAAAGCATAGTTGCAATACATGGATTTTTCAGCCATGGCCAATCGTTCTTGCAACAATGCATTTGTGGTAGTTTGCGGAACAACATTGGGCATATCTATCACAGAGGTAACGCCGCCGGCCAAAGCCGCCCGACTTTCGGTGAACATATCTCCCTTGTGAGTTAAACCCGGGTCTCTAAAATGAACATGTTCATCTATCATACCCGGTAACAAATATTTGCCTTGGGCATCTATTTTTTGGTATGAGGCATAGGTTTCTGTTTGAAAAATATCATCTGTAGGACTTATTTTTTCTATTTTTCCCTCAGAAATGGCAAGATGAGATTTTGTTATTTCCCCCTCATTCACCAACAATGCATTATAAATAATGTATTTATTCATCTTTTTATAAAAAACCCAAAAGCAAAATATCTATTAAAAATACAAAAATAGCAAAAAACAATATTAAATCTTCATTTATCATCAAAAAATAACTACTTAAAAAAATTTTATTGTATCTTTGCAAAATCTGAAAGGGCAATATGCTCTCAGATTTACGTTCTTATTGACTGAAAAACAGTTTTTTATTTTATAGAAAAAGCGTTAGCGTACACTTGTACTTTGAAATTAGCACTTTGAAGAACAACAAGCAGTAAGGCGGTAACGCTCACGCATCTTGCGTGGGTTTTACTTTTTTGTTGTTCAAGGTCGTGCTAAACCTCAAAGTGCAGAATAAGTTAAAGTCCACGTTTTTTTATGTTTAATTTTTAACGTTCTTGGACTTGGAACGAAGGAAAAGATATTTTAAATACATAAAAATAATATTCATATGGAAAAGAAAAAAGTAAAACCAGCAGACAATTCCGCTAATCAACAAAATCCCAACAAGGGAACTCGCGGAACAAACAAACAATACGATAAA
>JAFZUH010000234.1 GCA_017618435.1 Bacteroidales bacterium
AAAAGAAGAAAGCGGTTGCATTACTGCAACCGCTTCTTATAATTATTGATATGTATTACTCTGCTACAACATCTATAATAAATTCTGCTTTCACTTCTTTGTGAAGAGGAACATTTACTTTGAATTGTCCCAAATCTTTGATAGCGGAAGCGAATACTATTTTCTTTCTGTCCAATTCTATGTTGTGTTGTTCTTTAAGAGCATCGGCAACGATAGTATTTGTTACAGAGCCATAAATACCGCCTTCGGCATTTGCTTTTACTTTTACAACAACGGTCAAATTGTTCAATTGGGCTGCAGTTGTTTCAGCATTTGCTTTTAGTTGTTCCAATTTACGTGCTTTTTGTTTGAGGTTTTCTGCTAACATTTTTTTGTTTGATTCGGTAGCAGGTATCGCCAAACGTCTTGGAAACAAATAATTGCGGGCATAACCGTTTTTTACATTTACGATTTCGTTTTCAAATCCTAAATTTGCAACGTCTTCTTTTAATATAATTTCCATAATTTACCCTCCTTTTATTATTTGTTATCTCTTAAATTATCACCAACATAAGGCATAATTGCTATATGGCGTGCTCTTTTGATGGCTTGGGCAACTTTCTTTTGATATTTCAAAGAAGTACCTGTCAAACGGCGTGGTAATATTTTACCTTGGTCGTTTACGAAACGATATAAATATTGAGCATCTTTATAGTCAATATATTTTATGCCTAATTTTTTGAAACGGCAATATTTTTTCTTTTTTACATCTACCGCAATTGGGGTAAGATATCTGATGTCTGAATTTGTCTGTGCCATAGTTCCTATTCTTGTTCGTTGTTTTTATTATTTTTATTTTCTCTGCGTTTTTTGTTGTATTCAATGGCGTCTTTGTCCAATGCAACAGTTAGAAAACGCATAATTCTTTCATCACGTTTGAGTTGCAATTCAAATTCTTTTACAAAAGAACCTTCTGCTTTGAATTCAAACAAATGATAAAATCCTGAAGATTTCTTCTTGATAGGATATGCCAACTTTTTCATGCCCCAGTTTTCTTGGTGAACGATTTCGCAACCATTGTCAAGCATGAAACTCTCGATTTTTTTTACCGTTTCCTTCATCTGATCTTCAGACAAAACGGGAGTCATAATGAAAACGGCTTCATACTGATTAATCATAAATACTTAAAAATGTTTTAATTAAAAAATAAAATTACTTACTAAATTTAGATTGCAAAGGTATAATTTTTTTTCATAAAAAAGCCATTTTTGTGGAAAAAATAAATAAAATACACGTAAATATTTGATTTTTACGTGTATCTCTATTTGTTTTTTTATCGCTAAAAGTAGGTTATCGGGTTACTTTTGCCATAAATTTTTCTTTATCAACAACAAATCGGGTGTGAGTTCCTCTACCAACTATATCCACACCGTCAGAAACTTCAACATGAAAACACAATTGTCTGTTGTTTACTTTTGTTAAAACGGATTGGCATGTCAGTTTTTGTCCGATGGCACTTGCTTTCTTATGTTCAATATTGATTTCAGTTCCTACAGTTGTCAGTGAAGAGGGAAGATAAGGTGCCACACTTTCGTGGGATACATTTTCCATAAAAGCAATCATGGCAGGAGTAGCAAATACAGGCAACAACCCCGATCCGTAAACTATAGCGGTATCTTTTTGCGTTACTGTCAGTTCTTTTTTGTGAACAATTCTTTCTGGTATAGCAAATTCTTCCATTTTGTTTTATTTGAGAATATCAAACAAAGCGTCAAGGTTGGGGGTGAGAATGATTTCTGTTCTTCTGTTTTTTGCCCGTGCTTCTTTGGTGTTGTCAGTATCTACCGGTACAAATTCACCTCTTCCCGAAGCGGTTAGTCTTTGGGGATTGATGTCTTGTCCGAATTTCAAGATAGTTTTGACTATTGTAGTGGCACGCATAACGCTCAAATCCCAATTGTCGCGTATCTGTGCCGAAGAGGCTGCCGAGAACGGTACATTGTCAGTATGTCCTTCAACCATTACATTGATGGTGGTATCTGCCGACAAAACTTTAGCCAATTCTTGTAAGGCTTGTTCTCCACGAGTGTCTATATTGAATTTGCCGCTTGCAAACAAGAGTTTTTCATCCATGGAAACATATACTTTTCCATTTTTTTCAGTTACAGCCAAACCGCTGCCTTCAAAACCCTGCAGGGCTTGTTTTATCTTGTTTTTCAAGGCAAGTACGTCCGCATCTTTTTTGTCCAGAATGGCTTGCAACTCGGCTAATTTTGTCTGTTGGGCGGCCAAATCCTGAGTTTTTTGTTCCAAGTCTTTGGCTAAAATGGTCAATTCCTTTTCCTTTTCGTCCAATTGGCTTTGTGTTTCCTGAAGTTTTTTCAACATGGATTCGATTTCCTTTTTGTTGCCGGAACTCATGGCTTTGTAAGTTTTTTCCAAATCCTGATAGTTGTTCTGCAAATGAAGGATATTTTCGTTAATTTCCCTATTTAATTTGCCCAGAGTGGCAGTATCTTGTTGCAAACGGTTGATACTTTCTGATAATGAAGCGTTGGCTGCTTCCAACTCGGTTATTTTGTTTTTAAGGTCTAAATTTTGTGAATTCAACCTGTTTTTTTCGGTTTGACAATATATCAAATCTTTTTCACATTCCGTATATTTTTGTTTGGTAACACACGAAGACAACAAAATGATTACTCCGCAAAGGAGAAAACTAATTTTTTTCATATCTCTAAAAAATACAATTAATAATTATACAAAATTACAAAGAAGAAATATAATATATTCGACTGCATTTTAAAATTTATAAACAATTGTTTTTTTATAAAAAAGATTTTAATATATTGATAATTAGTTTATATTATGGTTTGATACGAATTTATTGAAGATACTGTTTCTATCTGTTTTTTTTATACCTTTGCAGACAATTAAAAAAATAAGCCACAGAATGAAAAAATTAGTCATTTTATTTATAGTAATGTCTCAAGTGGGTCTATGGGCTCAAGTGAACAGGAATAATTACATTACATTTACCGTTACGCAAGGTGCAACTATTGGTTTTAGAATTTGGGGTGGAGATGACAGTGTAGATGTAAGGATAGAAAGCGGTTCTTATTCAAGTACTGGCAAATGTCCTCCTTCCTCGGCGAATTATGGAAAATATATTTATTGTACAGCAGGTGCAACCACAATGACTGTTTATGGAAATGTTGTCCAAATATGGTGTCGGGATTACACTACAAAAGTTACGGGCGTCAATGCTTCAGGTAATAGCGTATTGAGAACACTTTCGTGTGAAAACAATGCAATATCAAGCATAACTGTCAATAGCGGGATTGAATCGTTGAATTGCAGAAAAAACCAACTTACAAGTTTGAATCTTGCCAATAAGACAGCATTAGTCTATTTGAATTGCGGTAACAATAAATTGTCATCTCTGACACTTACTAGTAATACCGCATTGAAGCGATTGTATTGCGATAGCAATAATTTGTCATCTTTGTCGCTCAACACCAATAGAGCCTTGGAAGATGTAGATTGTTCCAACAATAAACTTTCATCTTTAGATGTGAGTAACTGCTTGGACTTAACACTATTGTTGTGTTATGGTAATTCATTTACAACACAGAGCTATAATAATTTGATGTGCAGTTTGCCACCTTATAAGTCAAACAATAATCGTAACTTTTATCCTGTGTATAATTCTTCAGATGCGAACAATGCCACTTTTTTGTCAGCAAACGCAGAAATTGGAAGAACAAAGAAATGGAATATCCGTTATTGTGAAAATTGGGTCAATATTACAACCACAGGTACCTATGATGCTTGTATCTTGAATGCTTCACGTTACATTAACCTTACTTGCCAGCAGGGGGTATCGTTGAAATTGTATATATCTACAGCCGAGGCCGGTACGCCTGTAAGAATTACCAGTGGGACATTGGATACAACTTTTGCTGTAGGGACAAGTTGGAAACTATATGAATTTACCACCAGAGCAACAAGTGTAACCGTTTATGGAAGTATCACCAAATTTGATTGCGGAGAAAATGAAAGCAAATTAACGGCGATAGATGTCAGCCATAATCCGATTTTGATAGACTTGGATTGTAGCGACAATAGAATCACAAGATTGGATGTCAGCCAAAATAAATCTTTGGTCAAGTTAGCATGTTATAGAACTATGCTTACCACACAAGCCTATGATGACCTGATGTGCAGTTTGCCACCCAAAAACAGCAATGCTGTGGCAAAGTTCAGTCCTTTATATAGTGCTCAAGATGCCAATTATTCAAAAATAATGGCAACAAATACACAAGTGGCAAAGTTTAAAAATTGGAAGGTACAATATGAAAGCAATAGTGCGGACATACCTGCCACTACCGGCAGAGGTGGTTGTGCTGCCAATATGAACAGATATATAACTTTGCAAGTGAAACAAGGACAAACTATCAAGTTGGATATTTTGGGAGACACTGCTTTTACTCCCATTAAAATAGTGAGTGGTACATACGACACCACCATTTTAACAAAATCTTCGTGGACAGGTTTTATCTCTTATAAAGCCCAAGCGGAAACAATGACTGTTTATGGCAATATATTGAGTTTCGATTGTCAGGGCAATGGGGAAAACATTATAGGAATAAACACAGGACACAATACGGCATTGGAGAGATTGTATTGCTTTGACAACAGCATAACATCATTGGATTTGAGCCGTAATCCCAAACTGATATTGGTGGCTTGTCAGGGCAATCCGTTTACGACAATGGGTTATAATGTAACCATGTGCCTGTTGCCTGCCAAATCCGTTTCTGACAATGCTGTTTTTGCCGTGCTGACTGCTGCTACCGATACCAATTATTCCAAGTTTTTAGCCTCATATTCACAAACTGCCAAGGCGAAAAATTGGGGTGTGATATATATGAACGGATATTCTCCCGGGTCAAATGTGCCAAATACTACTGGCAAGTATGATTGTACTTTGGATATGTACAGATATATCTGTTTGACGGTAAGACAGGGGGCAAGTATATCGTTTAAGGTAAAGGCAAAAACAGCCAATACAAATATTATGATAATAAACGGTAATGATTCCACCCGCAAGAGCATTGGCACAATTTGGTCAAACCAGACTTTGACAGCCAAGTCGAATCAGATATGGATATTGGGTACTGTACAACAATTGGATTGCAGCAACAATGGGGACGATTTGTCCGCCATCGATTTGAGTTGGGCTCATTCTTTGGATTATATTGCTTGTTACAATAACGGTTTGAACACAGAAAAATATAATGCTTTGTATTGTGCTTTGCCATGGAAATCTTCGGAAGACAATGCCGTGATATATCCGCAATACAATGCATCTTCGGACAACAAGGATATTGTTGTGGAGTCTGCCGGACATATTCCGCAGGAAAAAGGCTGGCGTTTTGTTTATTATGCCAACAGCAGTACAACCATTTCCACCTTGGTATCGACATATACTTGTCCTGGGGGGATAGCTGATATAAAACCACAATCAACTATTTTGAACGTTTATCCAAATCCTGCACATACGCATATTTTTATAGAAAATGTTACTGATGACAATTGGGTGAAAATATATGATTATACGGGGAGACTTGTCAAAAAAGAGCAATATGACAAGAGTATTGATATTGCGGATTTGTCAAGAGGATTGTATATAATTGTTATTGGCAACCGTCGTGCCAAATTTGTTAAAGAATAAAAGAGTGCTTGTTCCTTGGTCCTTTACAATAAAGGATAACAAAAAAGAGAGGCTATTGCCTCTCTTTTTATTTATTGCATTCGCCTTTCAGTTTTTTTGAAATTCTCATGGCACAGAAATTGGGACCGCACATGGTGCAAAATTCAGAACCTTCTTCGGCACCGTGTCTGACGTTGAAATATTCTCGTGCTCTTTCGGGGTCAAGGCTGAGGTTGAACTGGTCTTTCCATCTGAAATCGAAACGGGCTTTGCTCAGGGCGTTGTCTCTTATTTCTGCCCCCGGATGTCCTTTGGCGATGTCGGCGGCATGTGCGGCAATTTTGTAGGTGATAACACCAACGCGTACATCTTCTTTGTCGGGCAAGCCCAAATGTTCTTTGGGGGTAACATAACAAAGCATAGATGTTCCATACCAGCCTATCATGGTAGCACCGATGCCTGAAGTGATGTGGTCGTAGCCGGGAGCAATGTCGGTAACAATAGGACCTAAGGTGTAGAATGGAGCTTCAAAACAATCGTGCAATTGTTTGTCCATATTTTCTTTTATTTTGTGAACAGGCACATGTCCCGGACCTTCTATCATTACTTGAACATCGTGTTGCCATGCTATCTTGGTTAGCATCCCCATTGTTTCCAACTCGCCGAATTGGGCTTGGTCATTGGCATCGGAAAGGGAACCCGGCCGTAAGCCGTCTCCGATAGAAACGCCCGCATCATATTGGGCCAGAATTGTACATATTTCGTCCCAATGGGTATAGAGGAAATTCTCCTCGTTTTTGAGGGTCATCCATTGAGCCATGATACTTCCGCCACGTGAAACTATGCCTGTGAGCCGTTGATTGGCAAAAGGAATATGTTTTTGGAGCAATCCTGCGTGAATGGTGAAATAGTCCACCCCTTGTTCGCATTGTTCGATGAGGGTGTCGCGATAGAGTTCCCAAGTGAGCAGTTCGACTTGCCCGTTTACTTTTTCCAAAGTCTGATAAATGGGCACTGTTCCCACGGGCACCGGACAATTGCGGATAATCCATTCTCTGGTTTCGTGTATATTTGCCCCTGTGGACAAATCCATAAGAGTATCACCGCCCCAGCGGCAACTCCACACGGCTTTTTCCACTTCTTCTTCTATGCTTGACGAAACGGCGGAATTGCCGATATTGGTGTTTATTTTCACCAAGAAATTTCTTCCGATAATCATAGGTTCACATTCCAAGTGGTTGATATTGGCGGGAATGATTGCACGTCCTGCCGCAATTTCTTGGCGGACATATTCCGGAGTGATATAACTATTTATGCCCAATTCATGGTTGTTGAGGTTTTCTCTGATGGCGACATATTCCATTTCGGCGGTGATGATACCCGCTTTGGCGTAGTGGAATTGCGTGAGTTTTCTGCCATCTTTCGCCCGATAGGGCAGATGGTGCAGTTCGAAACGCAGATGGTCAAGGGAGGAGTCGGACAAACGCATGCGTCCGTATTCGGAGGTGAGTTGTGGGAGTTGTTCGGCATCACCGCGGTCTTCAATCCATTGCTTGCGGATGCGGGGCAGACCCTTGCGGAGGTTGATTTCCTGATTGGGGTCGGAAAATGGTCCGCTGGTGTCATATACAACCACGGGAGCATTTTCATGCAGCACCTTTTTCCCGTTGATGATTTCAACGGTGGGGGTGAGATTGATTTTCCGCATAGGTACATTTATGTTAAACAACTGCCCTTTGACATAAATTTTTTCACTGCTTGGAAACGGTGTTCTTGTGATATTGTCTTTCATTTTATCGTTTTTGTAATAAGGGGGGCAATTGTCGTGGCAACCTTTTTCCCTACGGCAGCATTACCTGCGTCAGGTTATATGGGTATGTTCTCAGCCGACATACAGCACCCCGTTCGGTTATTTTTTATTCGTTGCAAAGATACAATTTTTTGAGTTGAGAGAGGGGAGAAATAAAATATATTAATGAACAATTATTAATGAACACATTTATAACTTTTCATTTATTTTATGGAGATGTACTACGGAACGTTTCTACAATGTCTATATTGTATGTTAGCAGGAAAGATTTTTGTTTCTCCATTAAAAAAAGAAGTCGCGACAATGCAACTTCTTTTTTAATGATAAATTTAAAAATTACAGGTATTAAAAAGTCTAATTTTCTATTCAATCAATGTTCTTGTATATTGTTTGCAACCTTATTCTTTTGTCAAAGATATTTTCTTGGTGAAAATTCTACCGTTGTTATCGGTGATTTTGAGCAAGTAAAGACCAGCAGGCAGAGCCTGAACATCTATAGAGATATAATCTTGCGACATTGCGGAGGTCTTGCTTTGGCATTGACCGAGACAATTGAATACCTCAACAGTACAAATATTGTTGCCGCTGACATATAGATTGTTTTTTGCAGGGTTAGGAAAAACTAAGATGTCGTTTTGCGTGGCTGCGGCAATACCTGTAGTACTTCTTCCGGTATTGAAAAAAGCAAATATTTCTTCAAAATAGTCTATGTCGTTATCCGGTTTGTTGTACCATGCATGTTGTCCTTGGTTGGCGATGATGAATGCATTTTTGGAATTATTTGTTCCATTGATGTAGTCCAATCGCTCGAAAGTAATACCGTCATCGCAGGTATTGGGATAGTTATATTGGCTTGGTGCACGACTGATATTGTTCTTTACCCTCCAAAAACTAACCAGACTTGGTGCAGATAAACCCACTGAAACGTTTAAGTTGAACGTATTATACGTAAAAGTGAGGTTTCCTGTATTGTAGTTTACGATTTCATCAGCAGTTCCGTGTATGTGCATAACAGAAACGGGTACGTTAGGATTCTGATTTGCGTATTTTTTAGCCAATGTTCCACTGACAGAGGCTATATATTTGATGACAGAGGTAGTTTGCTCCATCGCCAAACGTTGGCACATAAACGCTCCCAGTGAAAACCCTGCAAAGCAAACCCTTTCGTTGTCAATGTTGAACTTTTTCTTCACGGTATCGACTAAGTTAAGCAAAAAACCAACATCATCGTTGTTGCCGCCGAGGGTAAATTTTATCGGGAAAGTATAAATGCTGGTGTCAATGCTTATGCCTGCGTTCCATACAGGACCAAAGTTATACATTCCAACCAAAGGAAAAGTAGCACTATCTTCCAAGCCTTGTGGCAAGACAATGATAACATTTGCGGTATCTGACATACGTTGGAACTCGAACATACTGTTCCAACTTCTGATGTCTTGGTTCATTCCATGCAAGACAAACAGCAGTGGAGTAGGGGTGTTGTTGTACGTCTGAGGTACAAAAATCATATATTCCCGATTTATGCCGTTATGCTTGATGGTGTGTATGGTGGTTTGTGCATTTGTGCGGCACAGCACAAGTATTAATAAAACAAATAATAATCTTTTCATTGTAAAATATTTTAATAAGTTAAAATTTGATTTTAAAATTTATGCAAAGATAATATTTTTTTAGGAAACACTCAGTGTTTTCCTGCAAAATATATTTCTATCATATCTTCCTTTTGATGGAACTTTAGCCTTGGCACAAACTTGTGCCCGTTTTTGGGAGTGTAAAATAAAATAAGGCAACTGAATTTTTTTGAACAAAATTCATAAAAGTTTATACAATAATAATAAAAAGGTATCGTTAAAACATATACTTGGGGTTGTTTGGTTTTGACAGCTCGTAGGTGGAAGTGTAAGCACGTCGGACGTTGTAAGTAGGTTCCGTAATAGCCAACTTTCAAGCCAATTAAACGGCGAAAATACTAATTTTGCACTCGCTGCGTAACAAGGTTGCGTAGCATGCCATCTCACCAAAAGCCATGCTCTGCGGCGTTTGGATATGAGGTGTCGGAAAAGCGGAGATAGTCTTTGTGTGCCTCGCCACAAATGCGAAATTTTAGAGGATAAGTTGCCTGTCGGTTTAGCCTTGTACCTGCAAGCAATCGAAAATCAAACAAAGGATAAGCGTGTAGAAAGCATTTTTGCAGCGGGTTTGGACGAGGGTTCGACTCCCTCCAGCTCCACTTTGATAAAATCTTTATGTTATGTTAGTCAAAATTATCAATCATTCCAATAATGCTTTGCCTGCATACGAAACAATTGATTCGGCAGGTATGGATATTCGGGCCAATTTGCAAGAACCGATAACCTTAAAACCCCTGCAACGCATGTTAATTCCAACGGGTTTGCATATTGCTTTGCCTTCGGGATATGAAGCCCAAATCCGTCCTCGCAGTGGTATGGCTATCAAACATGGAATTACCGTATTGAATACCCCGGGAACAATAGATGCTGACTATCGTGGAGAAATAAAAGTAATTTTGGTCAATTTGTCAGATACTGATTTTACTATCTATCATGGAGATAGAATTGCTCAGATGGTGATAGCCAAACATGAAACCATTGGTTGGCAATGTGTTGAGGTTTTGGACAATACCGAAAGAGGGGAAGGCGGATTTGGTCATACCGGCAAATAATAAACATGAAAAAAATATATCCTATTCTCTTTATTTTATTGTTTGTACTGCCATATTATGGTTTTGCACAAAAGACAAAAAAAAGCAAAAAATCTTTCTCTAAAGTAGAAATATTTTCATCTCAAGAACAGTATAGAGAACAATCCAACACTTTGATAGACGCTGTTGTGTTAAAAAATGCAGGCAAATACGCCGAAGCAGAACAACAACTGAAAATCCTATTGGCCACCAACCCGTCTTACGATATAGCCCATTTTGAATATGCCAAATTATTATTGATGCAAAACAAAGTCAAGGCTGCCATTGAAGAATTGCAAACCGCTTTGACACTTTGTGATACCAATCGTTGGATAAAAGCCGCATTGGCAGAAGCCTACGATATAAGCCAACAATATGACAAATCGGAAAAACTATGGCAAAATCTGTCTTTGAAATATCCTGAAAATCAAGAATATATAGACAAGTACGCTATTGCTCTCATCTATCAAAACAGACTAAAAGAAGCGGTAGATGCCTATAATATAATGGAAGTGCAGATGGGTGTCAATGAGGATATAATAATTGCCAAACGTAATATTTGGTTACAACTCAAGAAACCTGAAAATGCGGTCAAGGAAATGAACAAATTGGAGAAGGCTTTTCCCAACGATATTCGTTATCCTTTGGATATTGCCGACATATACATCTCCAACAAAATGGAAGAAAAGGCTATGCCTTACCTGCAAAAAGCAGGAGAAATAGACCCGACCAATCCGCAGATAAACACCAATTTATACAATTATTATATTGAAAACAAAAACAATGATTCCGCTTATAAATATTTAAAAAGGGCTTTTGCCTCTACGGAACTGAATATTGATGAAAAAATAAAAATATTGATGTCGTTTTATGGAAAAAATCTGCAGAAACAAATGGCATACAATTTGTTGGATTCATTGGTGAAAGCCCACCCAGATAACCCCAAAGCGTGGGCCATATACGCGGATTTTCTCAATCAAGACAATCAATTCAGACAAGCCAAAGAAGCCTTTGAACGGGTGCTGGATTTGGACAATAGCAAATATCCTATCTGGGAACAATATTTACCCATATTGCTTGCTCTACAAGAATTTGAATTGGTGGTTACCCAATCTCTTGAAGCTCAATCTCTGTTTCCTATGCAAGCCTTGCCCTATCTGACACAAGGAATGGCACACGTGGCATTGAAACAATCCTCAGAAGCCGTCAATGCCCTAAAGGAAGGGTTGAACTATGCAACGGGCAATGCTTTGGTGGCAACGTTCTATTATACGCTGGCTCAAGCCTATATGATAGAAAATAATTTTGAAGAAGTTGTTGTCAATTTTGAAAATGCCTTACAAAAAGAGCCTCAAAACGACATGTTGCTCAACGAATACAGTTACTATTTGGCAGAACAAGGCAAAAACCTCAATTAGGCCTTGCAATTATCAGAAAAATCTTTAAAATCAAATACCCATGCCGCCTATTTGGATACTTATGCTTGGATATTATTTAAACAAGGCAAATATCTTGAAGCCAAGACTTGGCTGGAAAAAGCCCTGAAAAACGGCGGAGAAAACGATGCGGATATACTTGACCACTATTGCCAGATTTTGCAGCAACTCAACGAAACCACATTGTACAATGAATACAAAATAAAATTGCAAAACTTACAAAATCATATCACGGAATGAAATACAAAAACGAACATGATATGAAAGAGGTTTCCAATTTGTTTTGGAAAAACAATCAAAAACTACACGAAGTTTATGCAAGCAAACGTATTGATTGGCTGTGGAGCAATTGTATGGGCGAAACTATTGCAAAATATACGCAAAAGATAATACTTCAAAACGAATCTTTGATTGTATATATCACCAACCCCATTGTAAAAAATGAATTATTGCTCAACAGAAGCAAAATAAAAGCCCTGCTAAACGAAAAAATCGGAAGCGGTTTGATTAAACAAATTCAAATACTTTAATTTTTTTTCTTTAACATAAAGATTTTTATGTTATCTTTGCAAACTATATTTTTAAGATAATAATAAATATTGTAAATTAAATTATAAAAATTCGTATGAATATTACAAGAGAACAAATTGGAACTTTACACGAACAGATAACCATTACTTTCGTGCCGGAAGATTACCAACCGGCGGTAAACAAATCGTTGAAAGATTTAAAAAACAAGATACAAGAACCCGGTTTCCGCAAAGGTCATATACCTATGGGTTTGGTGAACAAAAAATATGGAAAATCAGTTTTAGTAGACGAATTGTCCAAAATGACAAACGATAAAATGTTGGATTTTTTCAAAGAAAATAATATCAACATCTTGTTTGAACCTATTGAAAAATTAGACACAACAGTCGGAGATTTTGACAATCCCAAAGATTTTACTTTTACGTTTGAAATCGGTATTCGTCCCGAATTGTCCATTGACTATGTCAAGGCAAAAAAAATAGATACCTATAAAATTATAGCAACAGACGAAGAAATAAATACCGAAATACACTCCTTACGCAAACGTTTGGGCAAATTTGCTTCTACCGAAGAAGTTGCAGAAGAAGATATGCTTCTGACGACCGTTCAACCGGAAGAAGGCGAAAAATTTACATCATCACTGATGCTAACCTATGTAAAAGAAGACCAAGTGAAACAATTTGTCGGCAAAAAATTACATGATGAATTTACTATAGACACAACAACTGTTTTTAAGAGCGATTACGAACGTTCCACTTTCTTGAAAGTGAAAATGGACGAATTGGAAAATGCTCCTAAAAAAGTAACGATAAAAATAGATGCCATTCACCACATGGAACCTGCTGAATTGAATGAAGAATTTTTCTCCAAAGCATTTCCCGATGGTAGCGTTAAAGATGAAAGTGCATTGAAAGAAAATGTTAAAAATCAAATAGAACTCCGTTATGTAAACGATGCAAATATGGTTTATAGAAATAAAATTATGGATTTCTTGGTTGATAATACAACAGCGGAATTGCCTGACAATTTTATCAAAACCTATTTGGTACGCAACGACAACCGATACAATGCAGAAAACATCGAAGAACAATATGACAACCTTAGAAAATCTATACTTTTCCAACTATTGGAAGATAAAATCAGTCAAGATTGTCAAATCAATATCGACAAAGATGCTGTATTGAATTATATCAAAGATTATATTCGTATGAGTTATTTCGGTTCTATGACAGAAATGGACAAAGAACAAGAAGAACAAATAATGCGTTTGACAACCGAAATGATGAAAAATCAAGAGAATGTAAAAAATGCTTATGAAAATCTGTTCTTTGAAAAATTGACCGAAGGACTAAAACAACAAATCAATCCCAAAACAAAAGAAATAGATTATCAGTCTTTCATCAAAGAGGTTACTCAAACCATAGAAGACAAACCCAAGAAGGCCAAAGTAACCAAAACCGCCAAAGCAAAAGCACAAGAGGCAACCAATAATAGTGAACAATTAAGTTTAGACCTTTAATCTATGGACGAATTTAGAAAATACGCTATAAAACACGCGGGTATCAATAGTATGACATTGCACAGATACACTTCTGTTGTCAATGAATACATTACTCCCAATATCATAGAAGAACGTCAATTGAATGCTGTTTCTATGGACGTTTTCTCCCGTTTGATGATGGATAGGATTATCTTTTTGGGAGTTCCTATTTATGATGATGTCGCCAATATTATTCAAGCACAATTATTGTTTTTGGAATCTACAGATTCACAAAAAGACATTCAGATTTACATCAATTCTCCCGGCGGGTCAGTTTATGCAGGTTTGGGTATTTATGATACCATGCAATATATTAAACCTGAAGTGGCAACAATTTGTACAGGAATGGCGGCTTCTATGGCAGCGGTGCTGTTGTGTGCCGGACAAGACGGCAAACGTTCCGCCCTCAAACATGCCCGTGTAATGATACACCAACCTATGGGTGGTGCATCAGGACAAGCCTCTGATATTGAAATTGAAGCACGCGAAATTCAGAAGATAAAAAAGGAATTGTACGAAATTATTGCCAATCATAGTCATCAACCTTTTGAAAAGGTATGGGCTGACAGCGACAGAGATTATTGGATGACCGCTGAAGAAGCTAAATCATACGGTATGATTGATGAAATCTTAACCCGATAATTTCCTTGTAATAAATATAGCAATGGCAAAAAAAGGACGTTATTGTTCATTTTGTGGCAAACAAGAAAGTCAAGACCTTATATTAATAGAAGGTCTTGACGCTTGCATTTGTACCAATTGTATAGAAAAAGCAGGTGAAATACTTCAACATATAAAAATAGAAGAATTAACAAGACAAAACCAACAGGTTGCCGAATTTCATTTGGACAAAAAGCCTAAAGACATCAAGGCTTTTCTTGACCAATATGTAATAGGTCAGGAAGAGGCGAAAAAAGTGCTTTCGGTTGCGGTATATAATCACTACAAACGAATAGATTATTATACAACAAGAACCGATGATGATGTTGAAATTGACAAATCAAACATTATCCTAATCGGAGAAACGGGAACAGGAAAAACTCTATTGGCCAAAACAATAGCCCAACTTATAGATGTTCCTTTTTGTATCGCCGATGCTACCGTATTTACACAAGCCGGTTATGTTGGCGAAGATGTTGAAAGTATTTTGAGCAGATTGTTGCAGGCGGCTGATTATAATGTCGCCAAAGCAGAACGTGGAATTGTTTTTATCGACGAAATAGACAAAGTAGCCCGTGCTGTGGACAATCCTTCTATTACACGAGATGTTTCAGGTGAGGGTGTACAACAAGCCCTGTTGAAACTGTTGGAAGGCAGCATTGTCAATGTTCCACCTGAGGGCGGAAGAAAACACCCGGAACAAAAGTTCATTCAGGTGGATACAAGAAATATTCTCTTTATTGCAGGCGGTGCTTTTGACGGCATAGAACGGAAAATTGCCAACCGTTTAAATACAAGCATTATCGGATACAAAAAAGAATCTAAAAAAATCAATAAAGACAACCTGTTGGAACACGTTTCCGCCCAAGACTTGAAAACATTCGGGTTGATACCCGAACTATGCGGGCGTTTTCCTGTTATCACTCATCTTAATCCTCTTGATAAAGATGCTTTGAAGCGTATCTTATTACAACCTAAAAATGCCTTGTTGAAACAATATACCAAACTGTTGGAATTGGACAATGTCAATCTTAAATTTGAAGACAATGCCATTGATTATATTGTTGAAAAAGCGGTTGAACTAAAATTAGGAGCAAGAGGTTTGCGGGCTATCATCGAAAAAATAATGACAGACATTATGTTTGAGGCCAAACCTGCCAAAAACAAAACATTGTCCATCACCTTGGATTATGTAACAAAAAAATGCGAACAAGTATTCGTATAAGAAAATGAAGTAATTTTTGTGTAATTTGTGTGTATAAAAAAAGGAGCGTAATGCTCCTTTTTTTTATAGATGATTTGTCTCTACTATTTGAGATAATAGTGAATAGAAAGACTCATACCCAAATTTTCGGTTCCATAGAGCAAATATGTGCTACCCGGACTAACCAATTTGTTGTATTCAACCACTTGACCTCTTGAAGAAGCATAGCCTTCAAAGATAGTATAGGTTTGGGGTTGGAAAACAACCATAATCGGGGTGAATGTAACAGCAGCACCTACAGATACTTTAGGAATGATGAACCATTCCAACCCCAAATCGCAACTAAGACCGATACCATGTTGCAAACCGATGTTGTATCTTTCTACTGGACGACCGTATGCAATATCGCCAACGGCTTGGAAAGCATTCAAAGAGTCTGAAATCAAAGGCATACAAGTGGGGTGTTGATTCATGGCAGTTATTTCATTGCCATAATCAAATTTCATTTTTCCTCCGCCGAAAGCATACAAAAGGTTAACGCCGCCGACAAAACGGAGTTTGCGGTTGCCACCTGTAAATTCTATACCGACAGAAGCACCGCCGCTTGCCAAATTCAATTTAACGGCATCAACAACAAGATCTTCTGAAAAAGGATTAGTAGCCAAAGCCTTATCGTCTTTCACATATTCTTTATAGTTGAAGAAACCGCCGCTAAAACCGAGACTACCTCTGATAGCCATCACATCGTTGAGTTTGTGTTTTACGCGAATGGAAGCCATAGGTTCTTGTGCCAACATAAACATTTGGTATGGCAAAGAGCCTGTAGCGGCAATTGCATTGCCGACAAATGCATCGTTTTTAAACCAATTTACCACTTTAACACCTGCTATCGGGTTTATGCTAAAACCGATAGCGGTACTGCCCGCTTCGGGTAAGAAACCCTCTGGTATGGGTTTTTGCTGTGCAAAAACTGATTGTCCTAATAGTAGAACAATACCCAAAATACTGTATTTAAATATATTTTTCATCTTTACAATGTTTTTTGTTGGTATTGTTGTATTATTGTTTTAGTTTATATTTAGGAGACAAATTTTCAAATGCATGCAAGTAACTTCCTCCATCTATAACAGAAAATGTATCGGTTGCTTCATAGTGGCCGAGATAGTTAGTGCTGCTTTGCGTATAGGTTTCGTCAAAGGCAACGGTAAGTAATCCTGTTGCGGATTTGCCAACAGGACACGGCACAGTAAGAGAAAATTTACCACTTGCATCGGTAGTGGTAGAATAACGTTTTACACCAGTAAAAGTAGCGTCAAAGCAGGTCATGTCAAGGTCTACAAAAACAGGTTTGTTTGCTGCACGCACTTGACCTGAACCGGGTGTATATGTAACAAAACCTTGGATTGTACCCGAACCGACAACATCATCGGTAATAGCGGTTGGTTCCACTTTTTCACATGCTACAAAAGCAACTACGGCACTTAACAAAACAATGCCTCTAAAGAATAACTTTTTCATTTTTTATTTTATTTTAGTTAATAATATATTTTCTGCAAAGGTATATTTTTTTTTGTTACCTAAAACTTTATCTTGCAAAAAAACATTTTTTTTAAATTTTTATGATAATTTTGCAGGGCGAAAGAATAACGGGAAACAGCAAAGAATGGGAAGAATATTAGCCATTGATTATGGACAAAAGCGGGTCGGTATAGCAGTAACGGACGACAACCAGTTGATAGCAACGGGACTGCAAACCATTGCCACGGGAGAGTTGTTCGGTTTTCTCAAAACATATTTATCCAAAGAAAATGTGGTGTTGTTTGTAGTCGGATTGCCCAAACAAATGGACAACAGTCCCTCTGATTCGACGAAATATATCACCCCGTTTTTGAAACAACTGCAAGCGACCTATCCCAATATCCCTATTAAACGCGTAGATGAACGTTTCACCTCCAAGATGGCATTTCAAACCATGATAGATGCCGGCTTGAAGAAAAAAGCAAGACAAAATAAAGCCCTTGTAGATACTATCAGTGCTACGATTATACTGCAATCGTATATGGAGAGTGCCGAATTTAACCAACAGAAAAAATAAACACATTATGATTTATCCAATAGTATTGTTCGGGAATCAGGTATTGCGGAAAGAGGCAGATGATATAGACGCCTCTTATCCCCAACTAAAAGAACTGATAGCCGATATGTTTGAAACCATGTATCATGCTCGCGGTTGCGGCTTGGCCGCCCCGCAAATCGGACTGCCAATTAATGTATTTGTCATAGACACAACCGAAATGGAGGACGAAGGTGTTGCCCCCGTAAAGATGTCGTTTGTTAATGCGGAGATAACCGAGCGTTTCGGAGATAATGCCGTTTTTTGCGAAGGCTGCCTGAGCGTTCCCGGCATCAATGAGAATGTGGTGAGAAAAGAAAGCATTACCATAGAATATGATGATGAAAACTTTCAAAGACACAAGCAGACATTCAGCGGAATGCCCGCAAGAGTTATCCAACACGAATACGACCATATTATGGGCAAAACATTCATAGACCGCATATCTCCCCTTAAACGGACTTTGTTAAAAGGAAAACTCAACGACATCAGTCGCGGAAGAATGCAAGTGAAATATAAAACAAAATAAAAATGAAACCATTTTATTTGAAAATAGGCTTAAGCCTTTGTTTGTTGTTGTCATTTGTTGCCTGCCAACAAACTGCAGAGCAACAATTATCCGCCATAGAACAATTGGAAAGCCAAATTAATGCCCAGTCGTCTGCTGCGGATATAGAAAAGTTAGAACAAAAATATTACCTCTATGTTACCTGCTATCCGGCAGACAGTTTGGCCCCCGAAATGCTTTTCAGAGCGGGTACATTGCACCTAAAAACCAACAAAGGGCATGAAGCCATAGCAGATTTTGACAGATTGGTGCAAGAATATCCTGACTTTGCCAAGAATGGAGAGGCATGTTTTTACAAAGCATTCACCTATGAGAATATTCTTATGCAATTGGATTCTGCCAAGATTGCTTACGAATATTTTATTCACGCTTATCCTGAAGACAATTTGGTAACAGATGCCCAACTATGCCTTCAGTATTTGGGCATGAGTGCCGAAGAAATTGTAGCGACCTTCAATCTGAACGATGAAGATACATTGTTGAAAAAAGAATCATCATTGCCTTGAAAATCCATTACCAAACGGAAAGCATCGGGAACGCTATACCCGTAGCAGCCACTATCGGTTCGTTTGACGGTGTTCATCGCGGGCATGCGGAGATACTCCGCAAGACACAGGAGGCTGCCCGCCAAATTGGGGGGCAATCGCTTATTATTTCGTTCAATCCTCACCCGAGAAAGATAGTTAATCCGGACTATAGGTTGCAGATGCTTACGACACCGCAAGAACAAGCGGCGTTGTTTTCGGGTTTTGGCATAGACAATCTGTTGTATCTTCCCTTTACGCAGGAAGTTGCAGCGATGTCATATAGTGATTTTTTGACGGCATTGACCCAAAGCATACAATTAAATACCTTGGTGATGGGTTATAACAATAATTTCGGCAGCCACAGAGAAGGCAATCGGGAGAAAATAGCCACTTCGGGGCTGTTTGCAAAGGTAAATTTGGTTGAAGTGGGTGCTCTGTATTACAACGGTGAAGCCATCAGTTCGTCAAGAATAAGAAAAACCATAGAGGCAGGCGACATCTCAAATGCCAACAATATGTTGGGTTACGCCTATCCTGTCGAAATTGTCAGCAGAGAACATTGCGATACGGGACAAACACGCTGTTCTTTGACCGACAATGACAAAGTTGTCCCGCCGGAAGGTTATTATATCGCAAGCATTAACCAAGAAGAAAAGCAAATATTCATCAAAGGCAAAAATATATATTTGCCCGAAATGACAAACATACATCAAACATTCAAGATAAATATCATCAGCAAAAATCAATACTAAAAACCATGCAAAAAACAGATCCGTATATTGAGATAAGACCCTACAAAGATGAAGAATTGCCCATGGCAATCAATCGGTTGTTGAAAAACAAAGGATTTATAAGTTCCTTGGTGAATTTTATTCCTGACATTCCGCTGAATATACTCGTCAAAAAGATAAAGAGGGTACAAAATATCAAAGAGTTTCAAGATGAAATTTTTGTGAAGATATGTCACAACCTCATCGAACGGAGTATCGACAAAGTAACGGTAAGCGGTTACGAGAATTTGGACAAAAGCAAAAGTTATCTGTTCTTGGCCAACCATAGGGACATTATTATGGACTCGGCGATATTGCAGATTTTTCTCAACTCGCAACATGACAAGATATGCCTAAGTTGTATCGGGGACAATCTGTTGTCTTCGCAGATACTTACAGACGTTGCCAAAGTGTGCAATATGTTTACGATAACACGCAACGGCACTGCCCGCGAAATGGTGATGAACTCGAAACTTGTCTCGGAATATATCCGTAGCAATATTGTAGAAGAGGGTAATTCCGTATGGATAGCCCAGCGTAACGGCAGAACTAAGGACGGTCTTGACAAAACCCAACAGAGCGTTCTGAAGATGTTGTACAGCAGCAAAAAAGATGTGGACATCTATGACAGCCTTAAACAACTGAACATTGTTCCGCTTACCATCTCATATGAGTTTGAACCGTGCGACAATCTTAAGGCTCGGGAAGTTTTACTGACCAAGAAGAATAAGAAATATGTCAAAACGCCTGAGGAGGACTTCAAAAGCATGTCAGCGGGGATATTCGACTACAAGAGTCAAGTGCATTTGCATTTCGGTCATGTAATTAACAGCGATATAGATGAGAATTTGACGTTCTCTTGCGACAATGAAAAACTCCAATACATCTGTTCGCTCATTGACAAACAGATGTATCGCAACTATCATCTGTTCCCGAACAACTACATAGCATACGATATGCTCAACAATAGCAACCAATTCCAAGAGCAATACACCGATATGCACAAAAGAGACTTTATGCAGCATATTCGAAAACGTGCCAATATTGACGATGTAGTGTTTTTCAAGATGAAACAGCAACTGCTCACCATCTATGCAAATCCTGTGAATGCGTTAATGACACTTAATGAAAACGAAAGATAGGTATTCGCAGACGGGCAAGAATACAAATGAAATATTTAATAAACGAGGGAATAGCTGTAGAGGTATCAGAGCGACTTGTTATATGTGTTTCGTGTAAAAAATTTATTTATAGATAGATAATAAAATATTTGAATTTATTCTAAATATTTTGTTAGTTGTAGATATATAAATTTGATTATCATTATTTTATGTATTTTTCTGCAAAAAATATGCGGTTGATATGTAAAATATAAGTATCTTTGCAAATTATAATTAACCAAAAAGATATACGTGAAAACATTCAAAATGGGTGGTATTCACCCCGAAGAAAACAAGTTTGCACATCAAGTCCAATTGGAAGATTTTCCAATACCACAACAAGTGGTTATGTATGCAACGCAACATTTAGGTGCTCCTTCAACGGTAGTTGTTGCCAAGGGAGATAAAGTAAAAGTAGGGCAACTTATTGCAAAAGGCGAAGCCTTTATTTCCGCCAATTTGCATGCTTCCTGTTCCGGAACAATATCAAAAATAGATTCAGTTGCCGATATTGCAGGGTTGAAAAAACAAGCAATTACCATTACCGTAGAAGGTGATGAATGGGAAGAAAGCATAGACCGTACTCCCGATGTCGTGTCCGACATCAAAATGGAGAAGAATGAGATTATTGCTTGTATCAAAGATAAAGGTATAGTCGGTTTGGGCGGAGCCTGTTTCCCTACCCACGTAAAATTGATGATTCCAGATGGGAAAAAGGCTCAATATTGCATTATAAATGCAGCAGAATGTGAACCTTACATTTCTATTGACAATAGAATAATGATAGAAAGAGGCGAAGAATTGATAATCGGAGCCTGTATTCTTCGCAAAGCATTGTCATTGGACGATGTATATATTGGTGTGGAACACAACAAACA
Source organism: Bacteroidales bacterium (assembly GCA_017618435.1). Classification (GTDB taxonomy): domain Bacteria; phylum Bacteroidota; class Bacteroidia; order Bacteroidales; family WCHB1-69; genus UBA1205. The sequence goes on from JAFZUH010000234.1 coordinate 21,591, forward strand.
AGAATCTATTGCCAATTTGCAACAAATAGCCACTAAATATAGTGGAGTTCATGTGGTTACTTTGAAAACAAAATATCCACAAGGAGCAGAAAAGCAATTGATAAAATCAATTACAGGCAGAGAAGTGCCGGCAGGCAAATTGCCTATTGATGTAGGGTGTGTGGTGGATAATGTTTCCACAGCATTGGCCGTGTATGAGGCTGTACAAAAGAACAAACCTCTTATTTCCAATTATATGACCTATTCGGGCAAGTCTGTTGCTAATCCTAAAAATTATCGGGTAAGATTAGGAACTCCATTGAAAGACATTATAGATGCCAATGGAGGATTGGCTGAAGATACCGAAAAGGTGATTAGCGGAGGTCCTATGATGGGAAAAGCCATAAGCAATCTCAACGCCTATACCGCCAAAGGATTTTCAAGTCTATTGCAAATGAACGCAAAAGAAGCCAAACGTTTAGAACCGCAAAATTGTATTCGTTGTGCCCGTTGCGTAGAAGTTTGCCCTATGGGTTTGGAACCTTATCTGTTGTCGGTGCTATCCAAACAAAACAGATTGGAAGATTGCGAAAAAGAACAAATTATGTCTTGCATAGAATGTGGCAGTTGCCAATTCACCTGTCCGTCAGCCCGTCCATTATTGGATTATATCCGATTGGGGAAAAACCGCACAGGTGGAATGATTCGAGCAAGAATGCAACAAAACAAATAATAAAATAAGGAGGAAAGTATGAATACATTATATATTTCAAGTTCACCTCATGTTCACAGCAACGATTCAGTAAAAAAAATAATGTGGACAGTTGTTATAGCATTAATGCCTGCACTGATATGTTCAGTTTGTTATTTTGGCATCAATGCCTTAAGGGTAACACTTATCAGTGTGGCTGCATGTGTGTTTTTTGAATGGTTGATTCAAAAATTCATCTACAAAGGCAAAACAACCATCGGTGATGGTTCTGCCGTTATCACAGGTTTGTTGTTGGCATTTAATGTGCCGAGCAATTTGCATTGGGCTATTATTCTTATTGGTGCCTTGGTTGCAATAGGTGTCAGCAAAATGGCTTTTGGGGGATTGGGAAAAAATATTTTCAACCCCGCCATTGTGGGGCGTGTATTCTTATTGATTTCATTCCCACAACAAATGACTACATGGCCTAAACCAATCACCAAGATGTCGGAGTTTATGTCATTAGACGCTACAACGGGTGCAACACCTTTGGCAGTGATAAAAAGTGCTATGAATAAAGGAGAAGATGTTTCGGCTCTTACTTCTCAATTGCCTGATTATATGCAAATGTTATTGGGAGACAGAGGTGGTTCTTTGGGAGAAGTTGCTGCTGCAGCCATTATATTGGGTGGAATTATCTTGTTAGCAAGAAAAGTTATCACTTGGCATATTCCAGTTAGTTTTATCGGTACTGTATTTGTGTTTGCCGCTATTTTGCATTTGGCAAATCCTCAATTGTATATTGCTCCGTCTTATCATTTGTTGAGCGGAGGTTTGCTATTGGGAGCCATTTTTATGGCAACAGATATGGTTACTTCTCCAATGAGTGCGTGGGGAAAAATTATTTTTGGCTTCGGTTGCGGATTGCTCACGATATGTATTCGTGTTTGGGGCAGTTATCCCGAAGGAGTTTCTTTTGCGATATTATTGATGAATGCTGTTACTCCTTTGATAAACAAAGGATTTAAACCAAAACGTTTCGGCGAAAAAGTTGTTGCATAATTAAAAAAATAGTGTTATGGGAAAGAAAATAGAATCAAATTTCAAGAATATATTAATATGTCTGTTAATTATTACCGCTGTTTCGGCAGGCATATTAGGATTGGTTTATGGTTTAACCGAAAAACCGATTGAAGCAACAAAGAAATTAAATAAAGAAGAGGCTATCAAAAAAGTTTTACCTGATTATGATAGATTGGAAGCATGTAAAGTGCCGATAGAATCAGCAGTGGAAAACAATGTCTTTAAAAAAGAAGCCAAAGCCGATTCTTTGTCTATTTACAAAGCCTATCAAGGAGAAAAGTTGGTTGCTTTGGCTGTAGAAACATTTTCTGACAAGGGCTTTGGTGGACGCGTTAAGTTGATGGTGGGCTTTCAAGCCGATGGCAGTATAAAAAGAATTGAAGTTTTGGAACATCATGAAACTCCGGGGTTGGGGGATAAAATGGAACCTGCCAAATCGGATTTTTCAAAACGATTTGAAAATCTGAAAAACTTTCCGGTAAAAGTAACAAAAGACGGGGGCGAAGTAGATGCGATTACGGCTGCCACTATCAGTTCTCGTGCTTATTGCGATGCTGTAAACAAAGCACACGATGCTATTTTATCAATAATAGGAGGACAAGACAATGAATAAGTGGAAAATATTTACCAATGGTCTTTTAAAAGAAAACCCAACCTTTGTTTTGTTGTTGGGAATGTGTCCAACATTAGGAGTTACGACTTCTGCTATTAATGGATTGGGAATGGGATTGGCAACAACATTTGTGCTTATCTTATCAAATATTGTTATTTCAACATTAAAGAATGTAATTCCAGATACGGTACGTATTCCCGCATTTATTGTGATAATTGCTTCTTTTGTAACCATGGTTGATTTGTTAATGCAAGCCTATATTCCTGATTTGCATGCACAATTGGGGCTTTTTATCCCTTTGATTGTGGTCAATTGTTTGGTGTTGGGGCGTGCAGAAGCATTTGCCTCCAAAAACAATGTTTTCAACTCTACCATCGATGGATTGGGAATGGGTTTGGGGTTCACCTGCTTATTAACGCTCTTGGGTATCGTTAGAGAATTTTTGGGAAATATATCGTTCTTTAGCCACAAATTGGCCAATATAGACGGTGCATTGGTGTTTGTTTTGGCACCCGGTGGATTTTTGGCTTTGGGATTGCTTTTAGCATTAATTAATAGTATAAAAAACAGGGAAACCTCTAAATAGTTAATAATTTCAAAATTAAAGAAGTATGGAAGCATTAGTTGTTATTATTATTTCAACTGTATTTGTCAATAATATTGTTTTTTCGCAATTTTTAGGCATTTGTCCTTTTTTGGGTGTATCCAGCAAGATTTCAACCTCAATGGGAATGGGTGCAGCGGTTATTTTTGTCATAACCATTGCAACTTTGGTAACCTATTTGGTTTTTCAGTATATTTTGGTACCATTTAATTTGGTGTTTTTACAAACTATCTGTTATATATTGATTATAGCAGCATTGGTACAAATGTTGGAAATTATGCTAAAAAAAGTCAGTCCGTCTTTGTATCAGGCATTGGGAATATTTTTACCATTGATTACAACCAATTGTGCAGTATTGGGTGTTTCCATAATGGTGATACAACAAAATTACAATCTTGGCGGAGCATTGCTATATGCTTTTTTTACGGCAGTTGGTTTTGCTTTAGCATTGGTACTCTTTGCCGGTTGTAGAGAACATCTTGAAATGATGGACCCGCCTAAAAATATGAAAGGCATGCCTATTGCGTTAATTACAGCAGGTATTTTGGCTCTTGCCTTTATGGGTTTTGCCGGTTTAAATTTATTCAAATATTAAGAATAACTTTCAATAAAAAGAAAAAGAGGACAATTGTCCCCTTTTTTCTTTTATAAGCAAATATTGTTACGCACAAATGAAACGTTTTTGGATAACGTTACTGAAAATCTACCTGTTTTGGCTCATATTTTTTGCAATAGGGAGAACTATATTTTTGTGTGTTTATCACCATTTGCTTGTCGGTATTGATTTTATTGAAATTCTAAAAACATATATAGCGGCATGGCGTTTAGATACGGCTATGGCTTGTTATTTCTGTGTTTTGCCGATTATCTTGTCTGCACTTCAACTTTGTATAAAGGGAAAAATTCTGTTTTATTTACAAATGATTGTTTGCGGAATAGAGTTGTTTTTTGCCAATTTGGTGCTTTTCGGTGAAATAGGTGTGTATAAAGAATGGCTAACCAAATTGAACTACAAGATTTTTCTCTACCTCAAACACCCTACAGAAATCGTACAATCAGCAAATAGCGTAGAATTACTATTATTTTTTGTTGGTCTTGCTGTACTGATGGTGATATTTTTATGGATATATCGCAGGTGGGTTTTAAAACCGGAAATTACTTGTATTAATAAGAAATTGCTAAAATTTCCTTTGTGTTTTTGTCTGTCAGGCGGATTGTGTTTTTTAGGTATGCGAGGAGGTTTTGATGCTATTCCTATCACTCAAAGTGCGGCATATTTTTCCCGCCATACCATTTTAAATGACGTTGCAGTAAATCCTGATTTTAATCTTATTATGCACTTTATTAATTTTAAAAGTGTCGATAAAAACAAATTCCATTTTATGGATAATGAACAAGCGGAGGCTGTTTTCAAGCAAATTCATTTTACCGAAAAGGATAGTAATATTAATATATTGAAAACAAACAATATTAATATTGTCATTATTTTATTGGAAAGTTGGTCTGCCGACCTTGTCGATGATTTGACGGGAAGAAAAGATTCTATTACCCCAAATTTTCAAAAATTGGAAAAAGAGGGCATTCTTTTTACCAATATGTATGCCAATGGGCATCGTTCTCAGCAGGCGGTTTGTAGCATTTTGAGCGGTTTTCCGTCTGTTCCTATTTTCGATATAACTGACAATCAAGAAAAATACAAACATTTACCAAGTTTGATACAACCGTTGCAACAAAATGGTTATGCAACCTCTTTTTATTTCGGAGGTAATTTGGATTACGGAAATATCAGAGCGTTTCTATTGCATTGCAATTTTGACAAAATTGTAGAAAGCAAAGATTTGCCCAAGAAACTTCCTCGGGGCAAATTAGGTATTCCTGACCAATATATGACAGACATACATATAAACAGCCTGACTGAAACACAAGAGCCGTTTTTTTCTGTATGGTTTACGGTAAGCACACATAGTCCTTACGACCAACCTAAAAATACTCCTCAAGTGAAGAATGAAAACTTGGAAAATCTTGCCTATTTGAATTCTGCAAAATATTGCGATTTTTGGTTGGGCAAATATTTTGAAAAAGTACGTCAAGAACCGTGGTATGCAAACACGTTGTTTATTTTGGTAGGCGACCATGGGCACCCTACGCATTTACAGCAAGAATCGGCAATGAACTTCAACTACCAGCGTGTGCCTATGCTGTGGTTGGGCGAAGTGCTTAAAGATGAATACAAAGGAAGTATCAATTCTGATATGTGTTCCCATATCGATTTGGCAAAAACTATTTTATCGCAACTGAATATAAACAATGATAACTTTTTATTTGGACGGAATATTTACAATGCCAATCATCAACAATTTGCATTTTTTGAAGCCCTTGAAGGGTTTGGCTATAAAATTCCTCATGGGTCGATTGTTCAGTTTAATACTGAAAGTGCCTTTATTCAAAACTTTGAAGGAGATTCTGCCTATTTTGATACTATAAAACAACAAGGGGAAGCCTTTTTGCAATATCTTTACCAAACTTATATGGATTATTAACAAATGCTAATTTTGTAGAAATATTTTTATATGCAAGAAAGATACACAAATCGTAAATTATATTTTGACGAACAGAGTTATACAACAGAAAAATATGTTCTTCCATACATAGAACAATATAAATCTATAGATAAAAATTGTAAAATTTTGGAAGTCGGTTGTGGGGAAGGGGGCAACCTGAAACCATTTTTAGACCGTGGGGTGCAATGTATGGGCATTGATTTGAATAAAGAGCAAATTGCCAATGCCAAACAATTTTTCCAATCACATCCCAATATGAACAATATGACATTGATAGAAAAGGATATTTATGAGTTTCAAGACAATGAAACAACTTTTGACATTATTATGTTGCGTGATGTTATCGAACATATTCATAATCAGGAAAAGTTTATGAATTTTATCCTACGTTTTCTAAATAAAGATGGCGTATTGTTTTTTGCTTTTCCACCTTGGTTTATGCCTTTTGGCGGTCATCAGCAGGTGTGCCAAAGCAAATTGTCGAAACTGCCGTATTTCCATTTGTTGCCCGCCAAATGTTATGCTCAAGTTTTGCGTTGGGGGCATGAAGACAAAAAGGGGATAGCCGATTTGTTGGAAATTAAGGAAACGGGTATTACCATTGAACGTTTTGAGCGTATCTGCAAAGCCAATGACTTAACAATTTTAAATAAAACATTTTATTTCATTAACCCCAACTATGAAATAAAATTCAGGCTTAAACCGAGAAAAACCTTACCGATATTTCGTTCTTTGCCTTATATCAGAGATTTTTACACAACAGCTGTTTATTATTTGTTGAGTAAATAAGATTGCTTGTATATATACAAGGGAAAGTTAATGCAGAATATAATAGTTATATCTGTATAATCAAAATGTTCTTTGTTTTCTTTTTTCCAAGAAATAATCCTAAATAGTTATAATATAAAAAATAATTGTATCTTTGCAACAAGTTTGTAACACTTTTTTAGTGTTCTGACGATTTTTATTATTAACAAGCATTAGCTATTATTCTTGTCCGAATCAAAAGCCTGCAAACTGATGATTTAGATATCAGATAAACGCTAATCCACGAGATGTCTGTTCTCTGTCCACTTGTTAGAAGTTGATGCTCGCACTATATGTGTGGGCTGATTTGACAAGTGGGCGGGGTTCGTGCAGGCTCCCCGTGGACAAGACAGAGAAGTCCGCACTTCCTTTTTTGTCATAGTCTGATGTAGAGATTGATAGTGATGCTCAAAACGCTATCAATCTATGGCACAAAACGATAATTTAAAACGGGCAAAAAAGGAAAAAAACGACGAATTTTATACACAGTGGGCTGACATTGAAAAGGAAATTATGGCATATTTGGATTACAATCCGAATGTGTTTCGTGATAAAACCATTTTACTGCCCTGTGATGACCCAGAATGGAGCAATTTTACCAAATTTTTTGTACAAAATTTTGAGGCTTTCGGTTTAAAGAAGTTAATATCCACCAGCTATGCCGCTGAAAGCAAGAAAATAAAAACTTGGCAACCCACTTTGTTTGAAATGCAAAATCCCCATTACGATGCTGATAAAAGTCGTACCAACGGCAAAATTTTCACCCTTGACCACGATACCAACCAAAACGGCAAAATAGATATAGATGACTTGCAATGGCAATATTTGGAAGGGGACGGAGATTTTAGAAGCGATGAAGTAAAACGCCTCCGTGATGAAGCGGATATGATTATCACCAACCCACCATTTTCTTTGTTTAGAGAATTTTTGGCGTGGATTGTGGAAGAACAAAAACAATTTGTCATAATAGGAAGCATGAATGCCATTACCTATAAAGAAGTTTTTAAATTGATAAAAAACGATGAATTGTGGCTTGGAAATGGATTTCAATCAGGAAATGCATATTTCGGAATCCCCAAAGACCAAGTAAAAGAATACGCATTCGGAGTATATGATTCTCAAACAAACTTAGTTAAATTTAGAAATTGTTGTTGGTTTACCAATATTGACCATGGTCGTCGTCACCAACCCTTGCAATTAATGACTATGGTAGACAATATCAAACATAGCAAACACAAAGAAATTAAGGAACAAGGCTATCCAAAATACGATAATTACGATGCCATAGAAGTGCCTTATACCGATGCCATACCGGGTGATTACGATGGAATAATGGGTGTTCCTATCAGTTTTTTGGATAAATATTGTCCAGAACAGTTTGAAATATTAGGACTTGATGACCATAGAGAAGAATGGAGAGGAAAAGGACCAGATTTGAATGGAAAAACTTTATATAGAAGAATTATAATTAAAAAGCGATAAAAATGAAAACAGCATTACACACGGAATGGACGGTAAAAGACATTTGCGAAGGCTTTGTCTATAACGAATTGGAAGGAAAAGGTTTGTTCGGGATGAACGGCAGACTGACCATACAACCAGAATATCAGCGTAATTATATATACGCCGACGGCAAGAAAGATGTCGCCGTGATAGACTCGGTTTTAAAGGGTTATCCTATCGGATTAATCTATTTTAATAAACGAGAAGACGGTCAGTTGGAAGTATTAGACGGACAGCAACGTATCACCAGTTTAGGGCGTTTTGTTACCAGCAAGTTTGCCATCAAGCAAGACGGCATGGAGCAGTATTTTAGGGGTATAGCCAAAGATAAACAAGACAAAATATTGGGAACAAAACTTTTGATATATGTTTGCGAAGGAACGGAAAGCGAAATAAAAGAATGGTTCAAGACGATAAATATTGTCGGTGTTCCGCTCAATCATCAGGAGATTTTGAATGCCATTTATTCCGGCACTTTTGTAACGCTTGCCAAAGAGAAATTCAGTAATTCTCAAAACAGCAATATCAACAAGTGGAGTTCGTATATTTCAGGAGCTGTCAAACGTCAGGACTATTTACAATGTGCTTTGGATTGGGTAAGCAAAGGCGAGATAGAAAAATATATGTCCGACCATAGACATGATACCGATATCAATGAACTGGAAAACTATTTCAATTCGGTGATAGACTGGGTGGATGGAGTGTTTGTTAATATAGAAAAAGAGATGTGTGGATTACCATGGGGAAAATTATACGAAGAATATCATAGTCATCCGTATGATTCAGTAAAGGTTGCTAAAAAGCAAAGAGAATTATATGAGGATTACTATATCAAGAATAAGAAAGGTATATATGAATATATACTGGGTGATTGTAAAGACAATAAATTGTTAGAAGTTCGCTGTTTTGACGAACCAACTAAAAAATCGGTGTATACAAAACAAACCAATGAGGCAAAAGCAAAAGGCATTTCCAATTGTCCTTTGTGTGCTTTGGGACATGATACCAACCGTTCTCGTATATGGAAACTTACAGATATGGACGCCGACCATGTAACAGCATGGAGCAAGGGTGGTGCAACCAACATTTCCAATTGCCAAATGCTATGCAAAACACACAATAGGGCAAAAGGGAATAAATAAAAAGGTTGCCTATGCTTATTTTTCAGCCAAAAGGTTAATAGCGAAGAATGCCATTAGGGCTGCTCCTGTTTTCAAAGCCTCTTCATTGGCATTGAAATTAGCCGCATGAAGATTTGTTTGCAGACCTTCTATTTGGGTGCCTAATCGGAAAAACACAGCAGGATAATGGTGTGAATAGTGTGCAAAATCTTCGGCTGTCATTCTGTAATCTAAAGATAGAACATTTTCATCACCAATGAATTGTTTTGCCCAACTTGCACATTGTCGGGTTAAATTTTCGTCATTTGTCAAAACAGGGTAACCTTTATTAATAAATACATCAGCACAACCTTTGCGTTTATGGGCAATATTGGTACAGATTTCTGTTATTTTTTCATGAGCCGCATTTCTCCATTGTTCATCAAAAGTGCGTAATGTCCCCTCTATTTTTACGGATTCAGGTACAATATTTGTTTGTCCGTTTCCAACAATTCTGCCAAAGGTCAAAACAGAAGGTATGTCTTTGGGGGCGAAATCATCGCAGAAATGCTCTAAAGTCAGTAATATTTCCGCTGCCATTGTCAATGGATTGATAAATGTTGCAGGCAAAGCAGCGTGTCCGCCTTTCCCTTTAATTGTAATATGTAATTCATCGGTGGAAGCCATGTAGTTGCCGCATTTTAGCCCAATTTGCCCTGTCGGAATTTCAGGTGAAACATGACAACCTAAAATCGCTTTTATTTGATATGTATCAAACAAACCGCTTTGAATGAGTTGCAATGCCCCTCCGGGAAACATTTCTTCCGAAGGCTGAAAAACCAACAAAATTCGTCCGGAAAAAGTGTGTTTGAGGTGCCATAATACGTATGCTGCTGTTAGTATATTGGTCATGTGCATATCATGCCCACATGCGTGCATGACACCATTGTTTTTAGAGATGAAATCAAACGTATTTTCTTCTTCAATAGGCAGAGCATCCATATCTGCCCGTAAAACGATAGTTGATTCAGATATGCCTTTTGTTCCGTTTATTTCAGCCACAACTGCTGTGTTATCAAGCATTTTATTGGACTTTATACCCATTAGTGCCAATTGTTCCGATATATATTGAGCCGTTTGTTGTTCGTGTCCTGAAAGTTCGGGATATTGATGCAAATGCCTTCTGATTTTTATCGCCTGAGGATAAAATTCTTTTGTTAAATTGTTGATTTTCTGAATATTGTTATTCATTTACCTCTTATTTAAAATCAATGACAAAGATAGCATAAAAATTGTTGTGTCAAAGAATATACGCAAGCATACGAAAAATTTCAAGGAAACAAAAACGAT
>JAFZUH010000235.1 GCA_017618435.1 Bacteroidales bacterium
ACCTTCATCTACCAAACGGATAGTAATGGCATCTTGGTCTATATCCACATAAATTGTACCCTTGTAAGCGTGGGCAACAATATTTACCTCCGCTTCATAAAGAGCCACAACCGTACGTTTGATGATAGTTGAATCTACATTCAATTGTTTCAAAGTCTTCTTTACGGCACTTGATGTGGAACCTGCATTGATAAAATCTCCGCTTTCTACATGATATTCAAAGTGCATATTTCTTAATTTTAAAATAATGGTTTAATTCCGGCGTTAAACAAAATTGCTGAAGTGTGAAATGCGGAATAAGGTGTTTCGATAAGGACAATATCATTATCTTCCGCCAAAGAAATCATATCTGGTGTGCATTTTTTCCCACGAACTATAATGATCATGTTTATGCCTGCCATTTCAGCCGTACGAATGGTTTGCAGATTGGACAAGCCTGTTATCAATGCCAACTTGTCGGTAGACGGTATCGTTAAAACGTCACTCATCAAATCTGAAGCAAACCCTCTTTCTATACAAAATTCTTCCTTTTCACATTCGGTTACAAGTTCCCCTTTTAATATTTCTAAAAGTTGATCTATACTCATTTTTATTGTTCTGCTTTTTTATTTTTTTAATAAAAATCCGATAATATCTATTTTGGTACCCGAAACAAGACTTGAACTTGCACAACCATAAGGTTACTACACCCTGAATGTAGCGCGTCTACCAATTCCGCCATTCGGGCAAAAAACAATTTCGCAAAGATAATCATTTCTTAAATACAAAAACAATCTGACACTTATTTTTTTTTCTTTTTTCCATTCCCATATATTCAATATTGATACCCAAAGGAAAAATACCACTATATCCCTATAAACACACAACCGAACGCTTTTGACAATAAAACATACATTCATACGTTATATATCATAAAATATAATATTTATGGTAAGTTTATATAAATCAGGAGAAAAACCCGGAAAGGGAACATACAAATGTGTAAAATGTGCTTATATTGTTGTGTTAAAATCAGATAATGATGAGTTGCCCGTTTGTCCGCTTTGTGGATTGAGAGAATATGAAAAATTGGCATAAACAATTTGCTTTCTTCCTATTGCTTTTAACTTTTCTGAAACCTTGTTACGGGCAAAACAAGTGGATAGGTTATTGGATTGACACGATTGAAACATACACACAAGATTTGAAAATTGTCTTACATTTTGATGGAGAAAATCAAAATGAGATGAAACTCAACTTATATAGTATTGACCAATCAAAAGTGCCAATTCCTATTAAGTCGTTTCAAATAAAAGAAGACAGTCTTATTTTTTCGTCCAAGGCTTACAATTTGCAGTTTAAAGGGCGATTTGTAGATTCAAATTCCTCTATATCAGGTGCATTTAAACAAGGTCAAGTTTTTCCATTGCAATTCACCCGCATAGATTCTTTACCTTGCGTATATCGTCCTCAGACACCGCAACCTCCTTTTGATTACGGTATAGAAGAAGTATTGATTCCCAACAAAAAGGCAAAGGTAAATCTTGCAGGAACACTGACTATCCCCCAAAATTGCCAACAATGTCCTGCTGTTGTTTTGGTGGCGGGTTCAGGACCTCAAGATAGAGATGAAACTATTTTTGAACATAAGCCTTTTGCCGTTATTGCCGATATGTTCACCAAAAACGGCATTGCCGTTTTACGCTATGACAAGCGAGGGATAGGCCAATCAACCGGCGAGCATTACTCCGCAACAACATTCGATTTTGCAGATGACGCTCAAGCCGCAGTAGATTTTCTCAAAAAAGACAAACGTTTTCAATCCATTGGAATAGTAGGACATAGCGAAGGCGGAATCATTGCGGCTATGTTGGCAGCCAAACCCAAATCAAAACTTGATTTTGCCGTTTTGTTGGCAGCACCGGCTCAAAAAGGAGACAGTTTGATTGTTTCCCAAGTGTTTTATGCTGCCATTGCAGGCAATTTGCCTGAAACATACGCACAAGCACTTGCCAACCAAGAACGTTTTTTGCTTGACGTGCTTCTGAAACATAAAGACTCTACTTTGGCAAGAATTGACGAAGAACTCGAAAAGCACAAGCAATCGCTTCCCGAAGATGATATAGAACTTGCCTTGTGGAAAAATTTTGTTCCCTTAAGAGATATTTCCCCCTGCTTAAGTCCTTGGTTTCAGACATTTTTAACAATCAATCCTGCTGACTATTTACAAAATGCAAAAATACCTGTTTTTGCTCTTTATGGTAGCAAAGATTGTCAAGTTCCATCGGAGACAAACAAAGATTTGATGTTTGATTGTTTGTCCAAAAGCAATATACAGTTTTCTCTCATTACCTTAAACAACAAAAATCATTTGTTTCAAAATGCGGAAACCGGAAGTGCAAAAGAATATAACAATATTTCCGAAACCATTGCCTATGATGTTTTATCTATGGTAAAAAATTGGATATTAAAGTTTTAAAATATTACAGATAAAATTATTTTACGTATGAAAAAGTCTTATTTTGTTTTAGCGGCAAGTTTTTTGCTGATGTTGTGTGCTTGTAAAAAAGAGTTTACCATAACCGTAACTTCCAACAACGACGCTTGGGGAAGTGTCAAAGGCGGCGGCACCTTTGCCAAAGGTACGGAAATTGAACTCAAAGCCACTCCCAATATCGGTTATAAATTTGTGCAATGGAACGATGGAGAAACCAATCTTATCCGTAAAATTACGGTGGAAAAGAATGAAACTTATACGGCAACTTTTGCGGAAATAAAAAATTATACCGTAACCGTAAGTTCCAATAATGAAGATTGGGGTACAGCCTCCGGTGGCGGAGTTTATCCGGAAGGAACAATTATTTCCATAGAAGCCACTCCCAAAAGCGGTTGCTATTTTAAAGGTTGGGGTGATGGCAATATAGAAAATCCACGCACAATTACGGTAAGCGGAAATGCTAATTATGTTGCTAATTTCACTCAAATAGAAGTATTTACTCTAAACGTAAGTTCCAATAACGAAGAATGGGGAACCGTTACCGGCGGTGGTATATATGAAGAAAATACGGTTGTAGAACTCAAAGCAACCCCGAAAACAAATTGTTATTTTATAAAATGGAGCGATGACGATACCAATGCTACACGCAGCATAACGGTAACAGCCAATGCCACCTACGTGGCAACCTTTGCCCAAAAGGAAATGTTTACGATAAACGCAAGTGCCAATATTGAAGGTTGGGGAACCGTTTCGGGTGGAGGAATGTATGAAAAAGGTACAACAATCCAATTGGAAGCGACACCTGCAAACGGGTACAGGTTTGTACAATGGAACGATGGCAATACTAATACCACCCGTACAATTACAGTTACTGCAAATGCTTCATACGTAGCGACATTTGCAAGTTTAACTCACTTATTTACAGTTAGTACCAATGGAAAAGTTACATTTTCACCCGGCAATTTACAATGGAGTGCTACGGGAGGCGGAAGTACCCCTACAAGACATATCGTAATGGGAGACAGCACCGAAGAAGGCACATGGCGTTTTGCCCCTAACCAATGGGATACTATCGGATCCGGTAATGATAATATTCCATACAATAACAATACATTACCCTCATATACAGGTTGGATAGATATTTTTTGTTTCGGCACAAGCGGATATAACAAGAATTGCCCTTACACGAGAGGTAATAATCTTAATCTTACTTCTTATTATGGTAGTTTTAAGGTTCAATATGATTGGGGAAGATTCAATACCATATACAATCCAGCCACACAAACTACAGATGCTCCCGGCACATGGAGTACACTTACTGCATATCAATGGGATTATCTGTTGAACACACGAAACACCTCTTCAGGCATACGTTATGCCAAGGGTACCGTAAACGGAATTAGCGGATTGATTATTGTTCCGGACAATTGGAACACAGCCGTTTACCCATTGGACAGCACCAATATAACAACAGCAACATTCAACAGCAACATAATCAGTCTTGCCAATTGGACAACATTGGAAAACAATGGGGCTGTTTTTCTTCCTACTAAAAAAGGCATTACTGCCTATTGGTCAACAACACTGAAAACAGTTGAACCCGGCACTAATGGTGCTATTACAGCAGTATATTTGACATACTTTTATGCAAATGGACTTAGAACAATGTGGTATCAAGACACGAACGTAAAAGACAGGTACTACGTACGTCTTGTTCATTTTGTCAATTAAACCATTCCGTTTTAATAACAAAAAGAGAGCCGTAAATTACGGCTCTCTTTTGCATATATGAAACTAAAAACATTATCCTTAATAAGCCCATTTCACCCAAATGGCACCCCAAGTAAAACCAGCACCAAATGTGGTTAAGATAAGGTTGTCGCCTTTTTTGAGTTGTTTTTCCCACTCCCAAAGACAGAGAGGCAGGGTTGCAGAAGTGGTATTCCCGTATTTGTGAATATTTATCATTACTCTTTCAGGAGGAACTCCCAGTCTTTGTGTAACAGAATCAATTATTCTTTTGTTTGCCTGATGAGGGACAACCCAATCTATATCTTCTGTTTTCAGTCCGTTTTTTTCGCAGAGTTGTTTGGTTATTTCGTACATGTCTATTACGGCATGTTTATATACCGCAGGCCCTTCCTGATAGATATAATGTTCTTTTGCATCAATAGTTTCGTGGGTTGGAGGTTTCAAAGAGCCACCTGCTTTTTGATGAAGGTGTTTTCTGCCCATTCCGTCTGAACGCAAAAGGCAATCCATAACGCCGTAAGGTTCTGTGGAAGGTTCCAACATAATGGCGGCTGCCGCATCTCCAAAAATAGGACAAACAGCCCTGTCTTCATAATTGACGATAGTGGACATTTTTTCGGTACCTACTACAATAACTTTTTTGCAAGAACCTGTTTCTATCCATTTGGAAGCAGATGCCAAAGCAAACAAAAAACCTGAACAACCTGCATTTATATCATAGCCGAAACCGTTTTTTATCCCGACTTTGTCAGCAATGATATTTGCC
>JAFZUH010000020.1 GCA_017618435.1 Bacteroidales bacterium
CTCTCTCGAATATTCTTATATACCATATTTTTGATATGAATTAACATATATTGGGCATGCTCTGCAAGATTGGAGTTATGTCTGTTTTTGGTAGGACGAAAGAAAAATAAACTGCTACTTGGATAAAATTATTGTTAAATAAAAAAGACAAAATATGAAATTTTTTATCAACGGACAAAAAAGATGGTTCTTTTTAACGGCAATAGTTATTGGTTGTATCGGTTTGCAGATAGATTTGCAGGCACAGATAACCGCTTCGGGCAGCCTTACAGGGTCGTATTCTGACCTTGGAACGGCGATAAATGCATGTACAACAGGTTCTTGTACACTTACGGTGAGCAATAACACTGCCACCATAGGGGTAGCCTCTACGGTAAAGAATGGTGTTACGGTTGTGGTAAAGAGCAGTGCCAACAATACCAAACGTACCATCACCCGTAACAACAATAGCGGTTCTATAACAGTGTCAGGAACTTTGATTATGACAGACATTATCTTGGATGGGGCTAAGGCTTCATATACTTCCAGTTATTCCATGATAAAAACAAACAGTAGTGCCACTGCCACTTTGACCAGATGTGTGTTACAGAACTGCAAAGCCTCAACAAACGGTGCAGGTTTGTATGTGAACAGTAATGCAACCGTAAATTTAAGTACGGTTACAATTGACGGTAATGTACTTACGGGCACAAAAGACGGTGGGGGGATATATCTTAACGGCGGTACCATTAATGGAGACGGGGATATTGTTATTTCCAACAATCAGTCCTCCCAACAGGGCGGTGGAATGTATATAGGTGCCGGTGCCGTTTTTAAAACAACAGGAAATTTAGTCGTATCAGGCAACACGGCTGTAGAAGAAGGCGGTGGCATATACAAAAACGGACAGATGTATTGTTTTGGCAATCTGACAATAAGGGACAACTCTACAGAGACAAGCGGTGGCGGTATGTTTGTTAATAATAGATATATGTCTCTGAATGCAGGTAAAACCATTCGTATCAGTAATAATTCCGCCAACTATTACGGTGGCGGATTGTATCTGTCCTCGAATTTGCAATGGGGCAATGCTGATACCTTGCCAACTATACATATAGACAGCAATACTGCAACCAATGGCGGAGGAGCCTATTTGGAAGGCCAATTAACTTATTATGGTACTTTGAGTTTTTTGATGAATAAAGCCCAAAACGGCGGTGGTATGTATTGTGATGGTGGTAATAATGCAAATGGCGATATAATAGCTTATGGGTCAATATCTTTTTCCAAAGATACTGCTACCAATAATGGGGGGGCACTATATTTGGATGGCAGCGATGCTGATGTTTGGATATATAATCGTTCAGAATTTTTCAATAATCATGCGATAAACGGAGGTGCCATTTATGATAGTACTGGAAATATATGGTTTAGAGAAGGTAGTACAAATATAATTGGCGGCAGTGATGTCAACAGAAACTCAGCAACCAACGGTGGAGGTATGTATCTGACCAATGGAGCGGAAATAGAAAATGACGCTAATCTAAGTATTTCATATAACCAAGCCAAAACCAATGGCGGGGGGATTTATGCTTCTTCTTCTTCTTGGGACATAGGGGATACAATAATCGTTTCCAACGATACGGCTCAATATGGTGGAGGACTTTATCTGACCGATGGAGCCACCTTTTCTTTTGATGAAGACGATACTCTGTTATGGATCATCAACAACAAGGCTGTCAATGGTGCGGGTTGCTATCTGGCAGGAGGAACAATAGACGATTATGATGAGATAAATACAGTTATTAGAAACAATATTGCAAGCAGCAATGGTGGTGGAGTTTATGTCAATACGGGGACTTCAAATATTGCTGCTACATCTATTACCGAAAACACTGCAACGACAAGTGGCGGTGGCGTATATGTAAATGCCGGAACACTTAATTTTAAAGATGAAATAAGTATTATAGGCGGAACCGCTGCAAGAAAAAATACCGCTGCCAGCGGGGGAGGCATGTATGTCAAAGCGGGGACGGTAAACTTTAGTAAAACGACATATATTTCATACAATGAATCTTCTGCCAGCGGGGGAGGCATTTATATGGCCGGTGGTACCATTTCCGTAACAGGTAGCGATACCATGTTGTATATACACAACAATCATGCTACAAACTATGGTGGAGGTTTGTGCCTTAAAGGCGGAACGATAAACAATACCTTAACGAATAACCGATTGAATGTATCTATCTACGCAAATACTTCCGGTGGTAACCGTGGGCATGGCATTTATGCTGTATCCGGTACAAATACTTTGACCAATCTCGGTGTGGTGCGTAACCATACGTCTACAGGCAATGGCGGTGGTGTTTATGTGCGTGGCGGTACCACTACAATTACAGGTGCCACGGTCATCAAAAACAATACGGCAAATAACGGTGGAGGCATATATGTATATTCGGGGACTCTTGAATGTAACGGGACAACCATTACAAACAATACTTCCACTACTACCGGTGGCGGTATATGCTTAAGAGATGAAACTATCGCACTTACGCTGAAAGGGGTAACTATAAAAGGCAATGCGGCGGCGACAGACGGTGGAGGTATCTATATGGCAGGAGCGGGCAATACTGTTACTTTTTCAACGGCTACATCCAATATAGGGGCATCCGGTCAAGCCAATACTGCCCAAAGAGGTGCCGGTATCTATATGGTTGACGGTACATTGAATGTGAATTATGCAACCAATATTTCATACAATGTGGCGACAGACTCCGGTGGGGCTATTTCGATAATAGGCGGAACCGTGAATCTTGCCGCAGCGACAACTCTTTCATACAATCAAGCCAATTTTGGCGGTGGCATGGTGATAAGTCCGGGCACCGTTACGGCTGACGGCATTCTGACGGTTTCCAACAATACGGCAACCCGCGGCGGTGGAATAATGCTGACTTCGGGAACCCTTACCTGTAATGCGGAATTAAAAATATTACACAATACAGCAACTACAAGTTTTGGAGGTGGACTTTATTTATATAAAAACGGTTCCACTCCTACAGCCAATTTAAACGGAGGGGCTACAATAAGCGGTAACAGTTGCGGTGCACAAGGTGCAGGTATCTATCAGTATAATGGAGATATCAGAATAGGCGAAGATGCTGACCATACTGCAAATTTGCTTGTCGATAACAATACAGCCACATCTTATGCCGGTGGTATAGACAGGCGTGCGGGTAATTTTACCTGTTATGGAAATATGACGGTTTCCAACAATACCGCAGGCACTTATGGCGGTGGTATTGTATTTAGAAGTTCGGGAACGAGTATCTGTTATGGTAATATAACCGTTTCCGGCAACACCGCTTCAACTGATAGTGGCGGTGGCATTTATATGACAGCGGGAACACTTACCTGTAATGGAAATTTGACTTTATCGGGCAATCGGGCAACCGCAGCACATGGAGGCGGCTTGTCCAAATCGGCGGGGACACTTACTTGTACCGGTCTTTTTACGGCAACGGAAAATACGGCGGGTAATCTTGGCGGCGGTATTTATCTTACCGGCTCCAATTCGCTAACCTTGAATAATATATCCGTAACATCCAACCAAGCCGCAAACAATGGTGGTGGTATTTATACAACGGCAGGATATACTTTTAATGTTAATGGCACTGCCGCCATCAACAGTAACAAAACGACAACCAATACCACTGCTTCCAAAATATATGATTATGGCGGAGGTGGTATATACAATTTGGGTACTATTAATTTTGCAGGCAGTAGTGTAACCATTAACAATAACAAGTCTGCCGGTCATGGCGGCGGTATTTTCAATGACGGCGGCACTATCAC
>JAFZUH010000236.1 GCA_017618435.1 Bacteroidales bacterium
GATATAGGATATTTGCCAACGGTTTGCACCATATCGCAAAAAAACAAGGCCTGATATTTATGGCAAAGTTTTCCAACTTCTTTTATCGGCAAAAGATTTCCTATTTCGTTGTTGGCATGCATCAGACAAACCAAAGCATGAGAATGGGCTGACAACAGATTTTCCAAATCATTCAAATCTATCTGCCCGATATGATTATGCTTAACATGCAAAAGAGAAATATTGTTTTGCAATGCCGTTTGTTCCGTTGTTCGCAACATGGCGGCATGTTCCAGTGGAGATGTTATTATATGCTGAATGCCAAAATTTTTACAAACACTTGTCACGCCCAAATTAATGGCTTCGGTTGCTCCGGAGGTAAAAATAAGGTTGTCGGGGAAACAATGCAACAAATCGGCTATATCGTTGCGAGCCGATTCTATCACGACACGGCTTTTTTGTCCCAAACGATGAGTAGAAGAAGGATTGGCAAACATATCCAATGTTTTCACCAAAGCCTCTTTTGCCTCAACACACATCGGTGTTGAGGCAATATAGTCAAAATAAAGAAAATCTTGCACTATTTATCTTTGGTTATCTGAGCCATCAATTCACCTTCAGCGGCAACGGTTCCATTAACGTATGCTTTGCCATACATGTGGCAAATGCCACGGCGGATAGGTTCCAACAAAACCATTTCGTATACCAAAGTATCACCCGGCACTACTTTTCTTCTGAATTTTACTTTATCCATTTTCATGAAAAATGTCAGGTAATTTTCAGGGTCAGGCACGGTTGACAACACCAACACGCCACCGGCTTGTGCCAAACCTTCCATTATCAAAACACCCGGCATAACCGCTTGTTCGGGAAAATGTCCTACAAAATGAGGTTCATTCATGGTAACATTTTTCACACCGACAATTCTTGTTTCGGTCATTTCTATAATTTTGTCCACCAACAAGAAAGGTGGGCGATGAGGTAATTTGCGTTTAATATCTTCAATGGTAAATAGCGGTTCTTTGGTCAAATCGAAAAACGGTGAAGTTTTTTCTTTTTTAACAATGTCCAACAATTTTTTTGCCAATTGTGTATTATAGGCATGACCGGGACAACGTGCTATAATTTGAGCATTGACAGGTTGCCCCACCAAAGCCAAATCACCCATTATATCCATAAGTTTGTGACGGGCAACTTCATTGGAGAACAGAAGTTCTCTGGTACTCAATGTTCCCTGTGGGGTTACATTGATATTTTCTTTGCCAAAAAATGCACAGATTTCGGCTTTTTCTTCTGAACTGATATCATTTTCCACATAAATGATAGCATTTTCCAAATCCCCACCTTTGATAAGTCCAAGTTTCATCATCGGGAGAATTTCGTGCAAGAAACAAAATGTTCTGCATGGTGCTATTTCTGTGGAAAAATTGTCCAAACTATTTATCTGATGATGTTGTTGTCCTAAAATTTTGGTTTTATAGTCCACATAAACACTCAAAGAAAAATTTTCGGCAGGTATTGCCAACATTTCCACGTCGTGTTCTTTGTCTTCCACACGGACTATATCTCTAAGGGTCAAAACTTCTTGCTCCGCCTCCAATTCTTTGATTCCGCTTTGCAAAATAGCATCGGTAAAAGGTTGGGCACTTCCATTCAAAATAGGCACTTCATCGCCATCTATTTGCACAAGTACATTGTATATATTCAAGGCAGCAAAACTTGCCATTAAATGTTCAATGGTATGAACAGTATCGCCATTGTAATTTTTGATAGCAGTACCTCTATTGGTGCTTGCCACATTAGAAGCAAGAGCATCTATAACAGGTTGGTTTTCAATGTCTATTCGTTGGAATTTAATACCATGATTGGCTTCTGTCGGGCAACAAGTGATGGTAACATTTTTACCACCATGCAAACCTTTGCCTGATAAAGAAAATGCTGATTGAAGTGTTCTCTGTTTCATTTTATCGTAATTTTATTTTTTGTCCTAATCTTAAAATGCTTTCCGGGTTGATGTTGTTGAGGCGACACATTTCGTTGATGCTGATATGATATTTTTTTGACAAAGCATACAATGTATCTCCTTGTTTAATAATATGAACAACAGGTTTTTGTGTCTTTTGTGGACTTGGTTGCGGTGTTTTGTTAGTATCAATGGTATCATTGCCATTGGCAAGGTTTTCAAACAAATCTTCATAATAAGTAGCCGTATCGGATTCTTCTGGTTTACTGGTTGTATCTATTTCGATATCATTGGTTTTCCAAGCGGAAAACTTTTTGTTTTCAACCTTTAAACCACTTGTAATTAATGTTTTGTCATTAAAATCTATGATAATATGAGGATTGAAATGTTCGAACAAAAATCTGGTTTCAAAATGGAGATGGTCAGTTGAGGCTCTGCCCGTTCGCCCTGCCAAACCCAACAAATCCCCTGCATGTACAATTTGATTTTCTTCAACTTCCACTTTACTCAAATGAGCATAAAATGTTTCCAATCCATTGTTGTGCCGTACCACCACGAGTTTGCCATAACCATAATAGCCTTCGCTGGCAATTCTGACCACTCCGTCCCAAGCGGAAACAATGCTGTCCCCATGGTTGAGTTTTATATCCACGCCGGTGTGTGTTCTGCTGCCTCGGGGACCATAGTCGGAACAAATTTTTACATCTGAACGACAGGGAAAGACAAAAGCATTTTCGTTATCAACATTTAAAGGCAAGAAATATTGTTGAGTGCCAAGTATCGCTGCAGAACGAGTATTTCTGCTGTCCCAAGAGTTTTTATATA
>JAFZUH010000237.1 GCA_017618435.1 Bacteroidales bacterium
GGACAAGATTGGTCTGGACGGCGTGAATGCCGAACTTGCCGAGAAGGGTCTGCCGCAGGATGCAATTGGTTGCAGGATTTTGGCAGAAAAAATGGCAAACAGCACCATTTCAAGAAACAGAAATATCTGTCCCAAAATCGCATTATCTGTGTGTATATATATGGTTGCTGCCATTTTTTTGTTGTTTGTTTCTTGCTAATTTTCAGTAAGAAACCTTTCCGCAAATATACAAAAATTTTTATAAAATGCAATAAAGCCAATTTGTTGCTATTTTTTTATTTCATCAAATATTACATCAAGAAAATGCCAAAACACTTATTAAAATATTGGAATCAATCTAAAAAAACAGATAAGAGCCAAGAAAAAAGTCGTAAAAAGTAAAACACATAAAAATTACAAGTATCTAATTTTAAACATATTAAAAAATTAAAATCAGGGTTATTTTCATTTTTTTTGGAATAATTATAAATTTAATGGAAATGGGCAAATATTCAAATAAACTTACTATTTTTGCATAAGTTAATATTTTAATTAAATACAATTATGGCTTATAAAATTAATCCTGACGTATGTTCAGCATGTGGAACTTGCCAAGGCGAATGCCCAGTAGGTGCAATTTCCGAAGGTGATGTTTATTCTATCAATCCAGACGAATGCGTAAGTTGTGGTTCTTGTGCAGACGTTTGTCCTTGTGAAGCAATCCAACCTGAATAATCTGAATTACGAAAGAAAAAAGAAGCCTGCTATTATCAAGCAGGCTTTTCTGTTTTTTGTTCTAATACAATTCTGTTATTTCTTTCCTCAAAAAATCCAAAGCCACATCGGCAGGTTGTGGATTTTGTTCCACCAACAATTCCAATATTCTTGTCGCCAAATCGGTAGCAGTCGCATCTATCGGCAATTGTCCCCCTGCCAAATTGATAAGTTTTACGGTATCTTCTTTGGCTTTTTTGGTCATTTGCCACAATGCCCCCGACACATAAACTTGTTGGGAAAGATTATGTTCAAATTCATTGCGGATATTGGTCAAGAGCAATGTTCTGTATTGGGTTGCCGTTAAATTCGCAGCACTTGTCCTCAATATAAGATTTTCGGGTCTTGTTCGTTCCAAAAACAGAGCCAATCGTTCGTATGCCTGTATCCGAATGGGGTTCATCACTTTTTTGCCCTCATTTTTCAAATCCAAAACTTGTTGTCTGAGTTCTTTTTCTATGTTCATTTTCAAAACCATGTATGCAGTACAGGCCACAATCACAGCGGGTAAGGTTATTTTTATTATTTCCCAAACAATTTCCATATTATTTCGATTTTTTATTTTTGAAAAAACTATTTATCTGTGCAGAAAAAGTAAAATGATTAGGCGTTGAAGCCAAATTGTTGTGCGAA
This sequence comes from Bacteroidales bacterium, assembly GCA_017618435.1. GTDB lineage: Bacteria > Bacteroidota > Bacteroidia > Bacteroidales > WCHB1-69 > UBA1205. Next base: position 1,387 of record JAFZUH010000237.1, read on the forward strand.
CGGGCATAATATACATTTATATTTCGCACATGTACCCCCAAACCATAAGAAAATCCGACCATTCCTTTTCTGTCGTATGAACGCATTTCTTTTCTGGTATTATAATCAAAGGCTGCTTGAAGAGAAACATATTTTACGGGCAGAATCTCCAAAGCAAAGGTAAAATGTCTAAATAAATTGTCAAAAAATTGTCTGCCCTTACCTTGTTTTATTTTGGTGTTTGTAACCGCATCTGTCATTACAAAAGGGTCATCGGGGTCATCATAGGTCATTTTCCAAGTGTATAAATGATGTAAAATAATATTATACCTCACCGGCAAATGTTTCAGTCTGTGCGAAAAGGCCAACTGCATGTCAAAAGGCAGTTTTTCCCGTTTGGCATCGTATGGATTAAACTGTGTCCCAATATTTTTCAGCAACAACGTCAGCGATATATTTTTGGGCAAGCAATAATACGAAGCCGCAAAATCCACAGCCATACCCGAAGAAAAATAATGGGCATAGTCGCTAAGGAAAAGTTTTAAATTCATTCCCAAAGAAAACATACTATCTACCAGTTCTCTGCCATAACCCACCACAAGACCATAATCGCCAGCGGTGAAAGTGCCTATTGTTTCTCCACATTCATCTGTTTCCACAAAAGAGCCGTAGGTGGCAAACTGAAAAGCGAAATTGAAAGTACCCGCCTTGTTAAAATGCTGAATATAATTAAAATGCCCGTAAACAGCATCGGAGAAATAATCCACACAATTAAAAGCAACACCTGTGCTCAATTGTTTGTTCAACATTGAAGGATTGAGTATCGGTAAAGAATAATCCGTATTTTCCCTAACGGAAACCAAACGCCCACCCAATGCTGAAACTCTGGCAGAAACCGGCATATCCAAGAAATTAAAAACGGTTTTTCCGCCTGTTTGAGAAAAAAGCAATGTACTTAATCCCCCAAATACAATCAGCAACAAGCGTTTTTGCAAATTCATTATTCTCTTTTTTCTTTCAACGGAAAATCCGCGTTTTTATTGTCATAGGCCTCGTATGCAGAAATGATAGCAGCAACAATACGATGTCGCACTACATCGCTTTTGTCCAAGAAAATGACATCTATACCTTCGATATTGGACAACAATTTTGTGGCAGGCAACAAACCCGATGTCTGATGTTTGGGCAAATCTATTTGGGTTATATCTCCTGTAATCAAAAATTTGGCATTGTTGCCCATACGGGTGAGAAACATCTTTAATTGCATGGAAGTGGCATTTTGGGCTTCATCTAAAATAACATAAGCATTGTCCAAAGTACGCCCTCTCATAAAAGCCAAAGGGGCAATTTCTATTACTTTATCCTCAATATAAGAGGTTAGTTTTTGCGGAGGAATCATATCCCTCAAAGCATCGTAAAGAGGTTGCAAATAAGGGTCAAGTTTATCTTGCAAATCGCCCGGCAAAAATCCCAAGTTTTCACCTGCTTCTACCGCTGGACGAGTTAAAACGATTCGTTTTATCTCTTTGTTTCTCAATGCTTTTACAGCCAAAGCCACCGCAGTATAGGTTTTGCCTGTTCCGGCAGGACCGATAGCAAAAACCATATCGTTTTTTTTCACACTCTGCACAATCTTCAATTGATTGACCGTTCTTGCTCTAATGGCTTGTCCATCTCTGCCTTTGAGAATAAAATCCCCATTTTGTTCTTCTTGTTGGGCAACTGCCAAAAATTCATCGCCTTTTTCCAACAACCGCAAAATATCGTTTTCGGACAAACTGCCATGTTTTTGATGCCACTGCAACATCGCATCAATCAATCTGCAAGGGATTTCTGTATCTTGTTCGCTACCCACCAAACGGATTTCCGTTCCGCGTGAAATTATTTTCACCTTGGGAAAAATCCGCCTAAGCAATTCAATATTTTCGTTGTTTACACCATTGATGTCAATGATATTTTGAGGAGCAATTGCTATAATTTTTTCCATAATTTTTCGACATTTTATTCTCTAACTATTTCAAAATTATAATCATCAATGAATCGGATAATGGTAGATGGCTTGGCATCTTCCACCACACCGAAAGACTGATCTACAATATAATCAACTTTGTTTTTTATTTCTTGGCCAATATCTTGGAAACGGGTTGGAGTCGGTTGCCCTGAAATATTGGCAGATGTCGATACTATCGGTTTGCCAAACAAGCCTATCAATTTCTTACAAAATTCATTTTTCACCATTCTTATTGCAATAGAGCCGTCTGCGGCAAGCAATGATTTTGGCAAATTTTTCACATTCTGATAGATGAAAGTAGTCGGTCTATTGGCGTTTTCGATTAAATCCCAAGCAATTAGCGGAATAGGGTCAATATACAAAGACAATTTTTCCACTTGGTCCAACAATATAAGAAAATTTTTATTCAAAGACCTTTGTTTTATATCAAACACACGGGCAATGGCCGCTTCATTTGTTGCATCGCAACCCAAGCCCCATATCGTATCGGTCGGATACAAAATAACAGCACCCTGTTTCAAATATTCATTGGTTTTAATAATCTCTTCACTTAAATCCATAAGACATTGTTTTAGTCTACATTTAAAATTCAAGCTACCAAGCCTTTACTTTTTCAATTGATTTTCTATCCACACTCTTGCATTGACAAAGGCTTCAATCCAAGGTGAAACTTCATCGTGCTTTCTGTCAGCTGGATAATGTCCCCATTGCCATGCAAAAACGGCTCTTTCCAAGTGTGGCATCATGGCCAAATGCCTACCGTCTTCACTGCACAAAGCCGCTGCATTATATCTGGAACCATTTGGATTGGCCGGATAGCCGGAATAACTGTATTTCATTGGAATATGATATTTTTCTTCTGCATACGGCAAATCAAACTTTCCTTCCCCGTGTGCAATCCAAATACCCAAACGGCTGCCTTTCAACGAAGACAACATCACAGAATGATTATCCACTATATTCACATTGACAAAATTGGATTCAAACTTATGTGAGTCATTATGCAGCATTTTGGGCATAATATGATGTTGCGGACAAATCAAACCCAATTCTATCATCAATTGGCAGCCATTGCAAACACCCAAACTCAAAGTATCTTCTCTGTCAAAGAAATTTCTCAAAGCCTTGCGGGCGTTTTCGTTATAAACAAATGCACTTGCAAAACCTTTGGCAGAACCCAACACATCTGAATGGGAGAATCCGCCCGGAAATGCAATCATATTCACATCTTCCAAAGTTTCTTTTCCTGACATCAAATCGGTTACATGAATATCTTTGACTTCAAAACCTGCCAAATAAAGGCTATAAGCCATTTCTCTGTCACCATTGGTGCCTTTTTCCCTGACAATTGCAGCCTTTATATTGGATTTTTGATGTTTTTCAATGCCATATTGTTGTTTTTTGCCTGAAAATGTAGCGGGGAATCGGAATGAAAGTTCCTGATTTTTGTAATTGTCATATCTTTCCATTGCCTTTTCTTCTCCTGACTGACGGCGGTCCAACAAATATGATGGTGCAAACCAAATATCACGATAAGTGTCTATATCGAAATCAAATGTCTGTTCTCCTTTTTTCAAGTGTAATTTTTGATGGTGGGTATCCATTTTTACAGTAGCGATAACATTGTATTTTACACCGTTATCAGTTAAAATGCGTTCCACTTCCCCGTTGTCTTTCACCTGAATGACCACTCCTGCATTTTCGGCAAAAAGCAATTTTGCCAAGTTTGACTCAGCCATATTGCTTAAATCAACATCAAGCGTTAAACGATTGTCGGTAAATGCCATTTCAAACAATGTCGTTATCAAACCGCCGGCAGAAATATCATGACCGGCCAAAACAAGTTCCTGTTCCAACAACATTTGAATAACGTTAAATGCTTTTTTGAAATAGTCCACATCTGCAATTGTCGGCACTTCATCGCCCAATTGATTTTTGATTTGAGCATAACTGCTACCGCCTAATTTTAACTTATCAGATGAAAAATCTATATAAAGAAGTCTGGTATTCTCTATCAATTGCAAGGCGGGAGTTACAATTTTTCTCACATCAGTAACGGCACCCACAGCCGACACAATCAATGTACCCGGAGAATAAACGGTTTTATTGTCAGGATATTTTTGTGTCATTGACAATGAATCTTTTCCCGTAGGAATATTGATACCCAGTTGACAAGCAAAGTCAGAGGCGGCATTTACGGCTTTATACAAACGGGCATCTTCTCCCTGATTTTTACATGGCCACATCCAATTGGCACTCAACGAAACGGCATTCAAACCACCTTTCAATGGAGCCCAAACAATGTTTGTCAAGGCTTCTGCAATAGACATAACAGAGCCACAAGCAGGGTCTATCAAGCCAATAGAAGGTGCGTGCCCCAAAGCGGTAGCGATACCGTCTTTGCCTTGAAAATCAATGGCAACTGCACCTAAATCACTCAAAGGCAACTGCAAAGCCCCACAACACTGCTGGCGGGCGATTTTTCCGGTAACAGAACGGTCCACTTTGTTGGTCAGCCAATCTTTGCAACCGACAGCCTCCAACGAAAACAAGGCTTCTATTGTTTCATAAAGATTTGTTATTGTTGTATCAACGGCTTGATAATTGGTTGTAACAGTTTGGTCATGAATAACAGTCTTAGGCGGATTGCCAAACATATCTTCAATGGTTAAATCTATCGGATTCAAGCCCAATTGTTTTTGTTCAAAAAGGAAACGTTTGTTGTCTGTGGCTTCGCCTACAACATACATCGGAGAACGTTCTCTATCAGCAATACGTTGCATTTGTGCCACATCTTCTTCTTTTAGCAATACGCCCATTCTTTCTTGGGATTCATTCCCGATAATTTCTTTGGCAGACAATGTTTTATCTCCGACAGGAAGTTTATCCACGTCTATTTTTCCGCCCGTTTCTTCCAACAATTCAGACAAACAATTGAGGTGTCCGCCGGCACCATGGTCATGTATGCTGACTATTGGATTCGTATCGTTTTCAGTCATTGCCCTAACCACATTGAACACACGTTTCTGCATTTCAGGATTGGAACGTTGTACCGCATTCAATTCTATTGTTTTGGAAAATTGACCGGTAGCCACAGACGAAACTGCACCTCCGCCCATACCGATACGATAATTATCTCCACCCAAAACAACAACCTTTTCGCCTGATTCCGCCGATTGTTTTTTGGAATGGTTCTTATTGGCATAGCCGACACCGCCGGCCAACATTATCACTTTGTCAAAACCATAAGTTTTGTTGTTTTCTTCATGTTCAAATGTCAATAAAGAACCGCAAATAAGCGGTTGCCCGAACTTGTTGCCGAAATCGCTGGCACCATTCGATGCCTTGATAAGAATATCTTCCGGAGTCTGGTACAACCATGGACGGGCTGCTATCTGATGTTCATATTTTTTATCTTCACTATTTCTCGGATAGGAAGTCATGTAAACGGCAGTACCCGCCATAGGAATAGAGCCTATACCACCTGCCATACGGTCTCTGATTTCCCCACCGGAACCCGTTGCCGCCCCGTTGAACGGCTCTACTGTAGTCGGAAAATTATGGGTCTCGGCTTTTAAAGAAATAACGGTGTCTATTGCTTTTTCTTGGAACCAATCTGCCTTGTCTGCCGACTTCGGACTAAATTGGGTTGCAGACGGACCTTCAACAAAAGCGACATTGTCTTTGTATGCGGAAACCAAATGATTGGGATTTTCTTTGGAGGTCTTTTTTATCATGGCAAACAATGAATTGGGCATTTGTTGACCGTCTATGATAAAAGTTCCATTGAAAATTTTATGACGACAATGTTCCGAATTGACTTGAGAAAAACCAAAGATTTCAGAATCTGTCAATTTTCTTCCGATTTTTTGGGACAATGACTCCAAATAAGCCATTTCTTCCTCACTCAAAGCCAAACCTTCTTCTTGCGTATAAGCCTTTAAATCATCTATATAGCGAATAGGTTCAGGAGACTTTGTTTGAGCAAAAACATCTTGTGCTGGATTCACATACACTGATTGTAACATCGGGTCATATTGTTTTCTCGCACATTCTTCCGCTGTTTCACCGGGTTGTGAAGACAAAATTCTTTCAAATTGTTCTATTCTGACAATGCCTGTCATACCCATATTTTGGGTGATTTCCACGGCATTGGTACTCCACGGGCTTAACATTTCCTTACGAGGACCGATAAAGACCCCTTCTATTTGCGGATTAGGCAAAATAACAGCATTTGAAAACAACCAAGATAATTTCAATTGTTCCGCATCATCAAACTGATGGGTGGTTTCTACTACAAAAACAAGTGTTTCCTTTTGAAAAAATACAATCATACTATTCCTAATAAATGAAATTCTATATCCTGCAAAGATAGAAAAAAAATAAAATAATACAAACAATGGTATAAAAATATTTTAATTTATAGATTCTAAAAATTTAAGTTGGAAAATTCTAAAATTTTAAGGGTAAATATAATATTAGCGACAAGAATCCGTTTGGTTTTCATAAAACAATAAAACATTCATTCACAATGAAAAAAATATATCCAATAGAATGGAAACATAGTCACCCCAAAAAGATGGCAACAAAAACAGATAGGTATTACACAGATATAGCCAACAAAGTATTAAATATCCTATCAATATCTAAATTTGAAACAATTCTTCCTAATGCTGACTTATTACGCGATATGGCATTATCGCTTACATTGTGGTTTGAAGACATCTGCTCTAATTTAGGATTTTGGAAAGTGGCAACTGAAACCTTTCAAAAAAGATATGGTAAGCCATTGCCTTTTTATGATACAAGCGAATACTATCAAGGAGAGCCCAACCCTCAAGACATTCAACTTTTACTTTGGGACATGCTACAAGCATGGCAAGACGATGAATTTATAAATCCAGAGAGTAGCAACATTATATTAGTTGCCAAGGAGATATACAAATTATTCCAACAAGAATACGAATACGCTCCCGAAACACAAGAAATGCAACAATATCTTGCTAATCCACTGATTGGAGTTGATTATTGGCAAACACGTCAAGTAATAGAATGGTTATCTACCTTTGGATATTTTAACATGCGAAGCCAAACAAGCCGTGCAACTATATTAGCAAAAATATTAGAAGAATCTAATGAAAGTGAAGACGATGACGAAGAATACTACCAACCACTTATCTATAGTGTTTCTATTTCGCATACTTTTAATGACCGACACAACTTATTATCTATTACAACCCCAGAATGGCTTTCTGCTGCTATCAATCGACCATTTACACTTGATACTACATACTTAAAAAACAAACTATATTCAATTGGAAAACTATCTGACACCACACTTCAATTGCAAGATGAGACAAACAAAAATATTTTCCCTATTGAGATAGATTCCTTTACCTCTAAATGGTTCAAAGAATACAAAAACAAACAAGGCTGTTTGATTAGTTGTGGAATAGTTAAATTTAATGAGAAATATTACCAATGTGGTATGTTAATATCCGATATTCACTCAAAGGACAACATTCTAAAAGACATACAAGAACAAGAATATAACCACCAAATTGGTATAACAAACAATGAATTATTTAAAAGGGTTTCTAATGGAATGCCTATTTTATTTATGAAAGGCGTAAAAGAAACTATGGATTTTTACACAAAAAAGGTAAAATTCAAAAAAACAATTGAATTGGAGCACCAAGTAAAAAATCTTATTTACAACTATGCCGAAAATCACCCCATCGCCATTATGGGGACAAAAGACCAAGGTTTTCTAACTATCACTAGCAACGTACCTGCTATCAATGCCCCCAATAACCCATACTATAATGCCGATTTCGCAAAAAAACATGCCTTATGTTTTTTTATTGACCCCAATGTTATTGACTACGAAGCAGCATGTCTATTATCACAATTAGGTTACCTATCCGATGCCACAATATCAAGTTCTAAAGGCTACGAATACGGACGTAATTTATTGCAAAACAATGCCCAATTCGTTTTAGACTATATGTTTGCGGAACATTTATAGTATATGGATGTGTCTCTTTGTCAAAAAGTAGGCTGTTTTTGCGATTAGTGTGTTCAATAGACCTACTTCATCATCTTTTCAAAAAACAGATTCATCAGTCTGCTTACTGGATACTGGTCAAAATCTGCGATTGGGATCATTATGGTCTGCTGTGAAAATTTGGGTGTTTTATCTGTAATTGTCAATGTATAGAATTTGGCAAAAACAGTTTGGTGGGTCAATTGATGTTTACATTCAAACGGATTGTGTTCCAAAACAAAACTACAACCCTTAAAAAACTTTTGAAACACAGCATTTTCTTGCAAAATGTCAAAATCGGCAGGCTCTGTTGTCTCTAATAATGGAAACTCATATAAACCTGCCCAAATATCATTAGGGGAGCGCTTTTGAATATAGGTATTTTCACCATTTTTTACAAAGAAATAATGTAAAAATCTATTCTTTATGGTAATTTTCTGCAATTTTTGCGGCAAACCGCTCTGTTGCTGATGTTCTTTGGCATAACAAAAATGTTCAAAAGGACAAGTTTCACATTGTGGATTCTTAGCCTTGCAATGCGTAGCCCCAAAATCCATCATGGCTTGGTTGAATATATCCGGCTCATGTTTGTCCAAAACTTCTTGTGCCAACAATTGGAACTCTTTTTTGCCGGCGGTGCTATTTATCGGTGTCGTTATGCCAAACACGCGAGACAAAACCCGATAAGCATTACCATCAACGGCAGCGTAGGGCAAACGGAAAGCCATAGATGCAATGGCGGCAGCCGTATAATCGCCAATACCCTTTATTTTACGAATATCTTCGTATGTATTAGGAAAAACTCCATTAAAATTTTCCACCACAAACTTCGCCCCCGCCTGCAGATTTCTGGCTCGGGAATAATAACCCAAGCCTTGCCATAGTTTCAAAATCTCATCTTCAGATGCATTGGCAAGCGTTTGTATATCTGGCAATTGCTCCACAAAACGCAAATAATATGCTCTTCCCTGTTCTATGCGGGTTTGTTGCAATATAATTTCAGAAATCCATATTTTATAAGGGTCTTTCTCCCCTCTCCATGGCAAGTCCCGTTTATGTTCTTTGTACCAACCTATCAATAATGATGAAAAATTATTCATAACTTATTTGTTTAAGAGGGTTTTTAAAGTTTTCTTGGAACAAAATTTTGACAAAAATAATTTATCGCTCTCCTCAAAAGTATAATTGGTCAAAATTGATTCATCGTTTAAATGGGAATGGAACAAATGTGCGATTGTATCTATCTGTTTTTCTTTAACCAAATAATTGTTCTTCTGCATATAGAAATACACCCGAAAAGCATTATGATAATCTTCTTTTTGCAAAAAATATGCACAAGCAGCCATAAGTCGTTCTTCTGTTGAATTTTGCAAAACAAAAGTTATCAAACTGTCGCAGGTCAATTGATATTTGTCCAAATGTTCTTGCAGATAGAATTGTCTGTTTTGTTCATATTTTTCAAAAGCCTCCTGATATTGTTTCAGATTCAGCAATATTTGCACATTTTGTTGATTTTCTTGAAATTTTGCAGGATTTTTAATTTTTTGAATTTGCATATAAATATGCTGGCTATACAAATCTTTTTCCTGCAATTCCTTTTGTCTTTTAAGCAACAAACGATGAACTTCGTTATATTTTTGTTCACGAATTAGTTTTTGTGCCAGCGATTCACTACGCAAAAATTCTTCCTCTAAATATAATCTCCTGCGTGTTTCCAGCAGCAATAAAAAATCTTCTTTTAAAACCGATAGTTCTGCATTGGTTTCTAAATGATAAGCCTGCATTGCCTTGTCAACTTTGACAAACAACTGCTTTGCACCATCAAAATCTGCACACCAAACCCATTGATTACACTTTGAAAATGCATATTTGAGCGATGGAACAAGTTTTTTGTCTATCAATGCGTTTTCTTTCACAGACTTTTCTGCATCATATTGGCACAAAAGCAAAAAGCTGTCAATCAACACAAAATCACCTCTTTGTATCTCATATTTTTTGATATTCGCACACAATTCATCATATTTATCAGAATTGTCTACAATTATATCATTTTCAGATATTTCAACAAAAGTGTCTTCAATGATATATTTTTGATATTGATTTTTGTATTCTTGGGCAAGGCTTTCGTAGGTATTTGCCAATGAATAATTTTTTGCATTTCTCTCCTTTTGGGCTTTACTGATTTTTTGTCGGTAGATATTCGTATGAATTGTTTGATAAAAACCTTCAAAATCAGGCAAATTGCCCACACCGACAGAATCTGCAAAGGTAATTATATTTTCTATATTTGCTAAAGCTCTTTCATATTGTTTTATTTGTAACAATTGTTCTACATCTTTATTTTGTGCTTGAATAATCTTATTTACAATAGCCACAAAATCAACTTGTTGTTCCGGCTTATTGTGATGCGACAACATCAAATCAGACAACCCATAGCAATAGGTTTCCGCCAAACGGAACTTCTTCACTCGAATAGATTTACCTATAACATCAAAATAAGCCATATAAATGCCTTGTTGGGCTTGCTCTTTAATAGCAGGCAAACGCACAGTACAATAAGTATGATTGGCAATTTGACAAAACATTTCGGCTGTATCTGCCATTTTCAAAGCATCATAATAATTTTTATTGTCCATAAATTGTCGCATACTATTGAAAAGACTATCAAAGACAAGCGTTATCAACCGATTTTCACAAGGCAAATGTTCTCCTCTTATTTTGACATTTTTCCACAATAAATAATTGTCATACAACCTTTTATTTTGGCAATAAATAAAACTCAATTTTTCAATGGAAGCACAATGCAAAGGGTTGTAACTTAATGCCTTGTTGTAATAAAAAATAGCCTGTCCGACATCGCCTTTTTGCTCAAAATGTTGAGCCTTTTGAAAAAACAAGTCATCTAAATGATTGTTTTTCTGTGTCATAAATTCCTTCAAGAGATTCAAATGCAGATACAATTTGCTTAAACGCTGTTGATAATCAAATGCAGACAATTCTGATACTAAAAGCAAACTATCAAAATTTTGTTGGGCAATTTTTTGTATATTTTTTTCTATATCATTTAATGTGAATGTATAAAGTGGAAATCTATCGACAAAAGTCGTATCAATTTTATCCAAATCCGCATGATATTTTTGAAACAAACTATCACAAAGATAATACCTGTCAATCTCATCTTTTTTTTGCCTCATTTTTTGCAAAGCAAGGGTGTCAAAACCTAATTTTAAGTCTAAAATAATGGGTTGTATATGCTGAACATCATTAGCAACAACAAAAAATGTATCCAATAACAGAAAGTTTTTTCCCGACAAATTTTCATTTATAATAAAAGTCTTATAAAGTTCATTCTCAATATTAATCCGAACCGAACAAGCAATTTTATCGCAAAGAAGAGCATCTGCAATCAAAAAACTGCGATAACGAACCATACAATCATTTTTGGCCTTATCTGCAACAAGTGTCAAATAAATGGTATCGTTTGAGGCTTGCCATTGCGATTCAAAGGTAAGAACGTATTTAAAAAACGTTTTTTCAATCTTTAAATCCTCTTTAGGAAAAACTTTTTGTAAGGGAATATCTTTTATATCAAAATAATACGTTAATTCTTTAACGTATTGCACAGCCTCTTTCTGTCCAAAAACGATTTGATTAACAGAAACATAAAGCACCAAAAAACATAAAAGACATTTTATCTTTTGCATAAGACAAAAATAAACAAATTCTGTATATTGATTGATACAATAAAAAAACGCTAATTAACAAAAAAATGTTAATCTTACTTTATCTGACGGGAATAGGGTACGGCATCTAAAGGACAAAACTCCCCTTTTTGATATTTGTAATATCCTGCAATACCAATCATAGCCGCATTGTCAGTACTTAATTTCAAAGAAGGAATATGAACAGTCCAACCATATTTCTGTCCGGTTTCTTTGAGCGTTTGCTGCAGGCAACTATTCGCAGAAACACCTCCCGCTATGGCTATTTCTTTAATCTTCAAATCCTTTGCGGCCAAAATAAGTTTTTTCATCAAAGAATTTATTATTTCATATTGAATAGAGGCACATAAATCGTTGAGATGTTTTTGTGCAAAATCAGCATCTTCTTTCAATCTATCTCTAAGAAAATATAAAAATGAGGTTTTTAACCCACTAAAACTATAATTATATCCTTGCAAATGTGCCTGACTGAATGAAAACGCACGAGGATTGCCTTCTTTTGCCAATTTGTCCACCATAGGTCCTCCGGGATAAGGCAAATCAAGAATTTTTGCCACTTTGTCAAAAGCCTCGCCTGCAGCATCATCAATGGTAGTGCCGATTACTTCCATATCAAAATAATCGTTCACTTTCACTATTTGCGTATGACCGCCCGAAACGCACAAACAAAGAAACGGAAACCTTGGACTTGGAGTATCCTTATGAATAAAATGCGACAAAATATGTCCTTGTAAGTGATCCACCTCCACTAATGGTATTTGTAAGGCATAAGCAAATGCTTTGGCAAAAGAAACGCCTACCAACAAAGAACCCAACAATCCCGGACCTCGCGTAAAAGCAACGGCGGAAATATCGTTTTTTGAAATTCCAGCATCAGCAAGTGCTTTGCTTACAACAGGTATAATATTCTGCTGGTGTGCCCTTGAGGCCAATTCGGGAACAACACCACCATATTGAGCATGCACATCTTGGTTAGCTATAACATTAGACAACAAAACATTATCCTTCAGCACAGCCGCCGATGTGTCATCGCATGAAGATTCTATGGACAAAATATAAACACCCATAATCGTTGGTTCTTTATAAATACTAATAAAAGTACAAAATTACTATTTTATATCACGCAATAAACTATTTTTGATTGATTTTTCTAAAAAAAAATACAGCCACAAAAGTAGCTGTATTTTCAACAAAACCTTATTTTAAACTAATTATTTTTTACTTTTCTTTGCTTTGTTTTCATTGTTCTCCAATTTTGCCATTTCCTTTTTTGAGCAGTCATAAACAATTGGAGTAGCAACAAATATTGAAGAATATGTACCGACTATAATACCTATCAATAATGCGAAAACAAATCCGCGTATTACATCTCCTCCCAACAAGAAGATGGCCAACAGAACAACAAATGTTGTCCCTGATGTATTGATTGTTCTGCCTAAAGTGGAATTCAAAGCAGCATTCATATTTTCCATGAGATTACGTTTGGGATACAATGTCCTGTATTCTCTCAATCTGTCAAAAATAACCACATTATCATTGATTGAATAACCAATGATGGTCAATATGGCAGCGATAAACGACTGATCTATCTCCATTGAAAATGGCAATATGCCATAAAACAAGGAGAATACTCCGATAACAAGCAA
>JAFZUH010000238.1 GCA_017618435.1 Bacteroidales bacterium
GAAGGAGAGGAAGCCCCCGAGCGCTGCCCTCAATGCAAACAAGTCGTTGAATGGAAAGTCGTTGACGAGAGCGCTGCCCTGAATTTCGTCACCGAGCACGTCGTCGGCATCGCCAAAGGCACTGGCGAAGACATGATTAAAGACCTGAATGCACACTATATGGGCGAAGCCACCGAAGTCGGCATGTATTTGGCCATGAGCCGTCAAGCCGATAGAGATGGTTATCCTGAAATCGCTGAAGCATTTAAACGTTATGCTTGGGAAGAAGCCGAACACGCTTCCAGATTTGCAGAACTGCTCGGTGATGTTGTTTGGGATACCAAAACAAACCTCGAAAAACGTATGAACGCAGAAGCAGGGGCATGTGAAGACAAAATGAGAATTGCCCGCAATGCAAAAGAACAGAATTTAGATGCTATTCATGACACTGTACATGAAATGGCAAAAGACGAAGCCCGTCACGGAAAAGGCTTTGAAGGGTTGTTTAACCGCTATTTCAAAAAATAAGACAGGCGGAAAATTTTGAAAGACCGTTCTCGATTTGTTTGGACGGTCTTTTTTTTGTCCGTAATTTGTTTTTATTGTATCCAAAATGCTATTTTTGCACGCGAGAAGTTATTGTCCAATATCAATCTGAATAATTTTTATTGAAAAATGCCGAATAAACCACATATTCTCTTTTTTACGCCTTGGTATCCAAATAGATATGATAATATGTTGGGCTTGTTTGTGAGAAAACATGCCGAAGCCGTTTCGCGTTTTGCAGAGGTGTCTGTTTTGTATTTGTTAGCAGATGAAAATGTGAAAATATTTGACATCATCACTCAAACAACCAATGGAGTTAGGGAAATTTATGTTTATTTTCCGTTTTGCCACAATAAACTTTTTAGTCGTTTTTCCCAATTGTTCAATTATTGGCGAGCCTATAGAAAAGCCTATAAAATGTTGTTGCAACAAACATCTCAACCCGTTTGTTGTCAAGCCAATATATTGACCAAAAGCGGTGTCTTGGCCTACTTGCTAAAAAAGAAATATCATATTCCCTATGTTATTATGGAACAATGGTGCCGCTATTTGCCTGAAGATAAGACCTATAAGGGTTTTTTTAGAAAAAGGATAACAGAAAAAGTAGTGAAAGAAGCCGATGCGGTGATGGCTGTGTCTGATTTTTTGAAACAATCGATGATACAGCGTGGATTGAAAAATAATAATTATCAGGTAGTTCGCAATGTAGTCGATGATTTTTTCTACGAGAGACAAACAAAACTATCCCATGATAAATGCCGTATATTGCACGTATCTTGTTTTGAAGAATGTTCAAAAAATATGTGTGGCATGTTGCGAGCAATGCAACAACTATTTAAGCAACGTGATGATTTTGAATTTATAATGATAGGCAATGGTATAGATTATGAACAAACAATAGCCTATGCAAAAACATTGGATTTAGGAGAAGATAAGGTGAAGTTTTTAGGAGAAAAAACACCGCAGGAAGTATGCAATTGGTTGTATCAGAGCGATGTTTTTCTTTTGTTTTCCAATTATGAAACCGATTCTGTCGTTATTTCGGAGAGTCTGGCGGTAGGCTGCCCTATTGTAACCACTCAGATTGAGGCCATTGCCGAGAAAGTTTCCGAAAAAGAGGGCATTTCCGTACCTATTGCCGATGAAAAGGCTTTGGTTGAAGCCCTGAATTTTATGATAGACCATTATCAGGATTTTGATGTGGAAAGCATTCGTGAAGTTGGACAACAATATACTTGTGAATGTATTGGTAAACAATTGTTTAACGTCTATGAAAATGCAATGGACAAGTCCAAGCATTAATAAAAAAATGTATTTTTGCAAATGGTAAAAAAATAGGATATGATACGATAAGTTTAATATAAAATATAAAAAATAGCGATTTTTGCTTTATTGCGAAGTTCAAATTCTGGACAAATTTGAGAATCTATAGGCAAGACAAGCAGAAACGCTCATGGGAATACCGTGGGCTTTCTTGTTTTATAGATAGGTGTGTCCAGAAACCTTGAACTTCGACAGAAAGTTCACGGTTTTTTTATGCTTGTTTTTTAAGATTATGGACAAAAGGATAGATATAGGTAAGGCGATATATGATGAGTTGCAAAGACAGGAACGCGGTATGATTTGGTTTTCTAACAAAATGGGTATTAGTCGTATGGCTTGTTATCGTATATTAAATTCGTATAGTATTGATACAGAATTGTTGTGCCGTGTTTCTGAGGTGCTGCATTATGATTTTTTTGCCTTGTACTCCGCCAAATTGAATAACAAAATCCGCCAAAAGTAATCATTTGTTCAGGCTTTGTGGATAGGTGAGATATACTCTTAACCTTGGATTTTTACGTTTTTTAGTGTGTTTTAACCTTGGATTTTTACGTTTTTTGCTGTGTTTTAACCTTGGATTTTTACGAAAAATAATCGTATTTATTTGGTTTATAATGAAAAAAATGTTATCTTTGCAGCAGTGTAAAAAATTGGATTTATGGAGTACATAGAACGTGAAATAGACAAGGTATTACTACAATGGAAAAACCAATTGCATCATAAACCGCTATTAATAAGAGGGGCAAGGCAAGTGGGAAAGACGTATGCTATTCGCCATCTCGCCAAACAATTTGAATATTACGTAGAAATTGATTTGAATGAACACTACGATTTTCATGTTTTATTTCAGCAGGGCTTGTCTCCGCAGCAGATTGCAGAGCAATTGTCTGTATTGGTGAATATTCCGATAGTTGAGAAAAAAACGCTCTTGTTTTTAGATGAAATACAGGCTTGTCCGGAGGCTATCAATGCGTTGAGATATTTTTATGAAAAATACCCCGGTTTGCATGTGATAGCAGCGGGCTCTTTACTTGAGTTTACCTTGGCGGAACTGCCTTCTTTTGGTGTCGGGCGGGTACAATCCATATTTATGTATCCATTTTGTTTCAATGAGTTTTTACGGGCAACTGGCAATGCTTCGTTGTGTACAGCCATCAAAAACGCTTCCCCTCAGTATCCGTTGTCGCAACCTGTTCATGAAAAAGCCCGACAATTGTTACGCCAATTTTTATTGTTAGGCGGTATGCCGGAAGTGGTTGCCACTTATGTGGAGACACAAAATATACGAGAGTGCCAACAAGTGTTGGATACATTAATAGTTTCGTATACAGATGATTTTAAAAAGTATCGCAAGCGTGCTAATCCTATTTTGTTACAAAAGGCTCTCTATGCCGTGGCAGAACAAAATACAGGTAAGTTTGTTTATTCTCATGTAGATAGAGAATCCCGAGTAGATGTTATCAAAGAGGCTGTAAATATGCTTTGTATGGCAGGGCTGATAATTCCCGTAACTCATACATCAGGCAATGGAATTCCGCTGGGGGCTGAGATGAACGAAAAATACAGAAAAATGCTTTTGTTTGATACGGGTATTATGCAACGTTTATTGCATTTAGAGGTTGCCAATATATTGCTTGCTTCCGATATGGATATTATAAACAGGGGTATTTTGGCAGAGGTGTTTGTCGGATTGGAAATTGTTAAGTCTCAATCTTGTTTCTTGCCAGCATCGTTGTTTTATTGGCGTAGGGAAGAAAAAAATGCTGTTGCTGAAGTGGATTATTTAATAGAACGGAATAATGCTGTTTGTCCTATAGAGGTAAAGGCAGGAGCGAAGGGGGCAATGAAAAGTATGCGTATGTTTATGCAACTCAAACAAATTGCAAGAGGGGTCCGTACATCTATGGAGAATTTTGCACAATTAGCGGATGCTGATATTTATCCGCTTTATGCTATCGCTAATCTTTTCCCTGCTTCTACAATCTGATACATAATAAAGACAGAATAGCATATATTTATACTTGATTGTTTAGTCATTGTCTTACATAGGGTGACCAATATTATCTATTGGTCGCCCTACTCGTATTTACTCTTTCCAACAGAAAAGTGTAACAAATTTGTTACATAAGTGTAACAGATTTGTTACACAATAATGGCTTGAATAATAGTTGAATAGCTTACCTTTGCAACTTCAAATTTTAATATTTTATAAAAATGGGATTATTTACAAATAATGAGGATTTAAAAAATCGCTTAGAAAGTTCACAACATGAGAATGAAGAACTAAAAGAACAATTAGAGAAACTAAAAAAACAATTAGAGGAACAACAAAATGCTAAACAAGAAAAAGAAAATGAAACACAACAAGATGTTAATGAAGATTCCGAGGAACAGATAACTCTTCAGCCAGAAGAAAATACCAACGAAGAAACGGTTGAAACGGAAGGAGAGAAAGAAATAGAAGAAAACAAAGAC
>JAFZUH010000239.1 GCA_017618435.1 Bacteroidales bacterium
GGTATAGCGTGTTCCGTAATAATGTTGATTTTTGTAAGTCCTTCTTTTGCAGCGGCAGAATCAACAGTACCTTTTGGAACATAATCATCTCTTAAAATCAAGAACTCGGTACGACGATTCAAGTCATGAGCGGCTTCTTGTTGATTTTTCGGCAATTTTTCTATATAAGCCTTATCCAATTTAGTTCCTTTTTTGAAAGTAAAAGTTCTGGAAACCTTATCTGTTTCCAACACACGAGGAACACGTTCTGCATAACCTTTGGCAACCAAACGGTCAGGATCCACACCTGATTGGATTAAGAATCTCACGCAAGATTCCGCACGTCTTTGCGACAAAGTATCGTTTGTCATAGGAATAGGTCTATAGTCGGTATGTGAACGCAATTCTATAACCAATGTCGGATTGTCTTGCATAATTTTCAACAAACCACGCAAAGAATCTTCATATTGTGGTTTCAAATCCCATTTACCCAAATCATATAATATATCAGGCAATACAACAGGGTCTTTGGGAATAGGATTCAATTTGAAATCACGTTTTAAGTCTTTGTTTTCGGTCAATCCAACTGTAGTTTCTCTGCCTTTGCAGTTTTCGTTGTCATAAAAACCTTGTTTTTGTATCAAAATATCATAGGTCAAATCACTTAAAACCTTGTTTTTATCAAAACTATAATAACCTCTTACATCGGTTGTTGTTTTGTATGAAGCACCGTTGGAGGCAACTAAAGTAACCGTTGCACCGTCAATATATTGTAAGGTTACACTGTCTCTGACAAACCCCGAAATAGTGAACATCAGCGGACGCAATTTGAAACTCCAAATATCTTCGGAACCTTTTCCGCCAACACGATTGGAAGTAAAATAACCTTTTTCTACAAACGGGAAACCCGAATTGGGGTCTATTACTTCAGAATGGTCAAACACAATACCATAATCATCGGCTTCTGAATTGATAGGATATTTTAAATTTTCAGGTTCAGCCCATTCTCCATTTTCCATTCTTGACCTAAAAATATCATATCCGCCTAAACCGACATGACCTTTGGAGGCAAAATACAAAGTGGAATCATTTTCCAATGAAGGGAACATTTCATGGTCGCCACTATTTACTTTTTTGCCTAAGTTTTTAGGTTGTCCCCATTCTTTACTTTTTTTGGCACGAGAGATAGACCATAAATCATATCCGCCTTGACCTCCGGGCATATCAGAAACAAATATCAACGTCAATTCGTCTTTGGTGATGGTTGGGTGAACATAATCAAATGAATCAGACCCAATTTTTATTTCTTCCGGTTTTCCCCAAGATTTACCCTTTTTGGATACTTGATATATTTTACAAAATGAAACGGTTTTCTTTTCGTTGGGGCAACGGGTAAAATACATGGTTGTTCCTTTGGGATTAAAAGAAGCCTCCCCTTCATTGGCATCGGTGTTTACAATATTTTCTTTATCCAATAAGGTTGGAGGTGTCCATTCTCCCGGAAAATCCACCAATTTGCTTTTAGGTTTGTTAGAAACATATAAATCGGAAAAATTTTCACCTGACCATACATCGGAATGTTTGCCTGTACTGCCTTCACGGGTAGAGGTGAAAACTATTTGATTTTCTTTGGAAGGAAGTCCCCATGCCGGCGACCAATCGCTTTGAGCCGAATTCCATTTTTTCATATTTTCCACCTCATGACGGGTAGGATTGTTCAGCCATTGCGGGGCCAATTTGCATGATTCTATCCTATCGGCTAAACGAGGATCATTGGGACGTCTTTCTTGGTATTTTTGATAATATTTCAAGGCTGTAGGATAATCTTTTTCCACTCTGCACATATCCGCTAAACGCAACAATATCAAAGGATTATCCTTCTGATAATTGCTCTTTTCCAAACGCAAATATTGTTGTTTGGCCTTTTTGTTGGAACCGGTCATGTAATAACATTCTGCCATACGGAAAAGAATCCTTCGTTTTTCGATAGGATTTTTCTTTACTTTTCCATAGGCTTTTTTGTACAAATCTGCGGCTACAGTGTATTGATACGTGGCAAAAGCCTTGTCCGCTTCTGTAGCAGGAGATTTTTGACCAAATACTGAAGAATTGATAATCAGTAAAATAATTGCTGAAAAGCAAATTTTTCGAAGTGTATTCATATCTTTTTATTTACGTAAATTTTAGTTTGCTAAATTAGCAAAAAAATCAATACAATCATTTATTTTTATCCGTTATTCTCTATATTTTATATTTTCATCACTGATAATCACACTAATACACACTATATTTTTTGAAAAACAATCAAATTTTTTCTTGCTACCATTTTTCGGAATATCAATTGGCACAATGTTTGCAATAGAACAAATAAAACTTCATTATTTATAATGGGTTTTAGTTTGATAGTTTGTTTTGATGAAAAACTCATCACAATTGTGATGAGTTTTTGTTTTCTATACAATCCACTGCTTTAACAACACGTTGTTTGGTTTCTTCAAAACCTAAAAGGTTGACAATTTCAAACAAATCGGGACCTTTGGCTGCACCTACCAAAGCCAAACGGAAACAATTCATGGTATGTCCCAAATGCAATTCATGTTGTTGAATATAATCCATTGTCAAATCGTGTGCCTTTGTTTTATCGAAAGGTTGTACAGTTTCAATCAATTTGATAATTTCAAGCAGATTGTTACCCATATTTTCTTTCCAACGCTTACGAATCACTTGTTCATCGTAGGCTGTCGGAGCAATGAAAAAATAATGGCTTTGTTCCCACAAATCGGCAACAAAACTGATTCTTTCTTTCAACAGGGCTACAATTTGTTCCACATAATTCAACGAAGTATCAATACCTTTTTGTATTAATATTTGTTGAAATTCCGCACTAATTTCCTGATTGGATTTGTTTTGTAAATATTTATGGTTAAACCATTTAGCCTTTTCAATATCAAACTTAGCCCCTGATTTGCTTACCCTATTGAAAGAAAACACCTGAATGAGTTCTTCCATGGAAAATATTTCCTGTTCTGTTCCGGGATTCCAACCCAACAAAGCCAAGAAATTGATAATGGCTTCCGGCAAATAACCTTGTTCTCTGTATCCCATAGATGTTTCGCCGGTTTTGGGGTCTGTCCATTGTAAAGGGAAAACAGGAAAACCCAATCTGTCTCCATCGCGTTTGCTTAATTTTCCATTGCCATCGGGTTTGAGTATAAGTGGCAAATGTGCAAATTGCGGCATTGTATCAGCCCAGCCCAAATAACGATACAAAAGTACGTGCAAGGGTGCTGACGGCAACCATTCTGCCCCACGAATAACATGAGAGATTTTCATCAGATGGTCATCAACAATGTTTGCCAAATGATAAGTGGGAAGTCCATCTGAAGATTTCCAAATGACTTTGTCATCTAAAACAGATGAATTAATGCGAACGTTACCACAAATCAAATCATTTATTTCAATATCTTCACCCTGTTCTATCTTGATACGGACAACATATTGTTCATGCTTGTCCAAACGTTGCCGCACTTCGTCCGCAGACAATGTCAAACTATTTTTCATCATGGTTCTCGTTTGGGCATCGTATTGGAAATTGGAAATTTCTTTTCTTTTTGCGTCAATTTCTTCGGGTGTATCAAAAGCAATATAAGCCAAGCCATTTTTCACCAATTCATCAGCATATTGTTTATAGATGGGTTTCCGTTCTGATTGTCGGTAGGAAATACCTTCATTGTTAGGAATATGCACCCCTTCATCAAAAGTTATGCCCAACCATTGAAAAGAATCAATAATATATTGCTCGGCACCGGCAACAAAACGGGAAGAATCGGTATCTTCTATTCTCAAAATAATTTTACCGCCATTTTGACGGGCAAACAAATAATTATACAACGCTGTTCTTACGCCCCCAATATGCAAGGCACCTGTCGGACTTGGTGCGAAACGAACTCTTACTTCACTCATAATTTATTACACACTAATATTAAAAAACGTGCAAAGATAGCATTTTTCTTTGTTTTAACAAAACCTACAAATATATTTCCGATTTTGCGGGAGCAGAATAATATTGTTCCAACATAGATACGTGAGACAAGAAGTTTTTGTCCTCAAAACATTTAGCGTGTTGGGGGCACTTGGCAATACAAGCGTGGCATTTAATACAAACACCCTGAACATCCATCGGATTGTCCCTTGAAACAGAACCCATGGGACAACTGTCGGCACAAATATTACATTTTGTGCATTTTTCCGTATTGGTAACGGGTTTTGCTTTGAGAAAAACAGCAGGATGACCATTTATATCCAATGGCGTATAATAAGGTTTTATCTCTTCATGGTTGCTAATAACAGGCGGCAACAATTCGGAACAGTCTTTAGCCTTGTTAAGTTTGGTGTAAATGGCATCAACAAATTGTTTTTTTAAGAGCATATCATCGGCATTGGGACGATTAGCGGCTATTGTTGCAGAAAAAACATGGGGACAAACCCACGCAGAAGCCGCAAAAACCTGAAATTTACGCTGAAGCAAAAGCTCACTCAATTCAGTTAGAGAACTATCGAAGTTTCTATTACCAAAAGTAACTACCGATATTGTCGGACAAAGGTTGCCACGAAATATGGTTTGAATAAAAGGCAATATTTTATTGGGAATTCGTCCGGCATAGGTTGGACAACCAAAAACAACTAAGGTTGTGGAAGATAGGGAAATCATTTGATATTTTTGACGTAAAACAGGCAAGGTAAAGTCAAAACATTCCAAAAGAGGCACCTGTAACAAGACGGATAAGTGTTGTGAAATTTCACAAACAACATTTTTAGTATGCCCTGTCGGACTGAAACAAACGGGAAGTATTTCGGATATATTCATAAACCATTTTAAAATACAAAGATAGTTGTTTTTTGCCATTGGAAACTTTTGATTACTAAAAATAATTTCTTAATATGCTTATTTTCAAAATTATAAAAATAAAAATCTATACGATTATTTTTTTTATAAAAATTCTCTTTTATAAGAAAAAAAGTTGTACCTTTGCAGACCTTAAATAAGCGGAAGTAGCTCAGTTGGTAGAGCACAACCTTGCCAAGGTTGGGGTCGCGAGTTCGAGTCTCGTTTTCCGCTCTCCTACAACGAACAATGGAGCCTTGGTGGTGGAATTGGTAGACACGAGGGACTTAAAATCCCTTGAACATTACGTTCGTGCGGGTTCAAGTCCCGCCCGAGGTACTAATAACAAGAAATCGTTTGTTATTGTTTCCCCTTAAATATTTTCCCCTATACGTTATAAAATATCGGCATGGGCATACTATATAGTAGTTGTTCCCCATTTTCAGCCTAACATTTTGACCAATAGGCCAAAAATATTTGACTGCTATTTCCGTTTTCTCATATTTTTTTTATACTTTTGCAAATTCAAATGAAGTAAATATAGTATAAACAAACAAACAGATAGCATATTGATGACAAAATAACAACATATATTACAGCACTTTAAATTAGAAAAAAGCGTTTTTTAAGCTGAATTTTGGATTTTTCGGAAACTCGACACTTCTTATAAAAATCTATTCAAATCGAAGCTGGGAAAACACGCATTGCATGCGTGGGCTTTGTTAGTAGATTTTGAATAGATTTAGGTAGTCGAGACCTCGAAAAATCCAAAAGAAGCGAACTGAGTTCCACGTTTTTTTTGTGTCTGTAACTTCCACTTTCTGCCGAACTCAAAAACAGGCAAAACCATCTGCCTAAAGTGATGGCATCACAAAAAAACATTAAGTAAAATGACAAAAAAATTTTTTAGAATCGGATTATTAATTTTAACAAGTTTGGTTATCTGTTTTTCATCTTCTTATGCTCAAAGCAAAGCATTAAGTAAAGCTTTGGATAAAGAATACAAAAGAACCCTGAAAGGCTACAAAAAAAGCGGATGGAATGTTGACGCCAACGGCAGAAGCACAGAAGTAACATTATTAAAACATTTTGACAGACTAAACGCTAATCCTGATTTAAAAGTTATTGTTGGAACTTCTACGAATTGCAAATCGATGAATGTTTGCAAACAAGTTGCCTTGAACAATGCCCAAAACGAATATGCCCGTCTGGTATCAGGAAAAATAGAAGGAGCATTTGCTTCCGTTATCAAAGCAAATGCCGACCGTCCGCAAGAAGAAATTGACAAAATGACAGGAGGATTGGTCAATGAAGTCAAAGCCGACCTTTCCGGAATTTTGGAACCGAGTTATTCTATTTATAAGGAAAAATATGGAATGAAGGAATACAAAACATTCTTCTTTGTTGATGAAACCAAACTTGTCGGCAATATGGAAAAAGTTTTGCAACAATCCATAAAAGAAACCAAACTTACAATAGAGGAAGCCAAATCTATTTCTAAATTTGTAAGCGAAGAATTAAAAAATGAACCGTCAAGCGAAACATATAATGAAGAAGAATAGTTTGTTTTCTATATTATTAACAATGTGCTTGCTGTATGCAGGCACATTGTTTGCTCAAAACGTTCCCGATTGGATGGATTCCGATATTCGGGCAATGCAATATCCCTCAAAAAAATATTTGGTTGGTTATGCTTCAGGCAACATCAACGCCAACGAGGATATTGGCAAAGGGACAGAGCGTATCAAAAATGCCGCCCAAAGCAATTTGTTGGAAAGCATTCGGGTAAATATGAAATCAAATACCCGTTCGGCCATTACTGCCGAAAATGTCAATGGTCAGTATTATGAAAATGAAGCCTTTGTCAATGCAACAGAAAAGAAATCCGTTGCTGAAATCGTAGGCATGAAAACCGAATCGTATTACGAC
>JAFZUH010000240.1 GCA_017618435.1 Bacteroidales bacterium
GAATTTTTAGGTGACAATAGCGGTGGTGATCACCTCTTCCCATTCCGAACAGAGCAGTTAAGCCCACCAGCGCCGATGGTACTCGCCCTAAAGGCCGGAAGAGTAGGTCGTCGCCTATCTTTTTTAAAAAAAGGAGTTTCATTTATTGAAACTCCTTTTTTGCTTTGCTCTAAAACTTAAACTGATTTTTATTATTTTTGTACATTCATTTTCACTTATGAATCGGGAGAAGGACATATACAAAGTAACCATTGTTGGAAGTATCGTCAATCTGATATTGGTGATATGCAAATTCTTAGCAGGAATGGTAGGAAATAGTGCTGCCATGATAGCCGATGCCGTGCATTCCGTATCGGATTTTGCAACCGACATGGTTGTGTTGATGTTCGTTCGTATCAGCCACAAACCCAAAGACAAAACCCACGATTACGGTCATGGAAAATATGAAACCCTCGCTACCACACTGATAGGCGTAGCTCTGCTTGCAGTGGCCATAGGCATTATAGCGGAAGGGGCTGAAAAGATTTATTTTTGGGCAAATGGCGGTGTATTGGCAAGGCCGGGTAGCATCGCATTTTGGATGGCCGTTGTTTCCATATTGTTGAAAGAAATTATTTATCAATATACCCATCATAAGGCAAAACAACTTGATTCTCACGCCTTGGAAGCAAATGCATGGCATCACCGCAGTGATGCCTTTTCCTCCATAGGTACTGCCATAGGTATAGGCGGTTCCCTTATCGGCGGGGAACGCTGGACGGTGCTGGACCCTATTGCTTCATTGGTGGTGGGTGTCCTTATTGTCAAGGTAGCGGTTAGTTTGCTCAAAAACGGAGTGGGGGAACTGATGGAACAATCGTTGCCGGAGGAAGTGGAAAATGAAATTTTGGCAATAGTCCATTCCGTATCAGGAGTGTTTGAACCCCATGACCTTCGTACCCGTTGTATCGGCAATCATTATGCTATAGAGATGCATGTATTGATGAACGGCGATATGTCGTTGAAAGAGGCTCATGACAAAGCGTCTGAGATAGAGCAATTGCTGAAAAACCGTTACGGACAGGAAACCCATGTGGCTGTTCATGCAGAGCCTTTGGAAGAAACAGAATAAAAGGAGTTGCATAAGGTTTTATACTGTTTATGGCGAAAATAGTAAGAAAAATGTTTTTACTGAAATAGGAATGTAAACCTGATATGTTTATTGTTGTTTATCTTGTTCTGCCAGCAGATGTTCTCCAATTTTAAGGCATGCTTGCCAAATCATATCAAAAGCAAGTTCAAAATCCTGATATGTGCCACCCCAAGGATCAGGAATGGAAATGTTTTGCTTGGGTTTGACCATATTATACAAATAATTAACTTTTTGCATGTCTGTTTCTGTCCTTTTTTGTTGATTGACAAGTCTATAATTATTGCTGTCCATAATGAAAATATGGTCAAAACTGTCAAAATCTGTTTGAGAAAACAATCTTTGCCTTTGTCGGGATATGTCAATATTGTGTTTCCATGCTGTTTGTTGGGCCATTTTGTATGGTGCTTCTCCTAAATGATAAGATTCAAAACCGCAAGAATCTACAAAGTGCTCATCGGCAATGTGCAGATTTTCCAAAATTTTTTTCATGGCACCTTCAGCCATGGGGGAACGGCATATATTACCCAAACAAATAAAAAGGATATTCATGTTTTAGGATTGTTCAGACGGTTCATCAAATTTGATGGTAAATTCAATCTTAGACAAGTCTTTTGTATGATTGGCCATCATCTCTTTCCATGATGTTTTGTAAATTCCAAATTCCAGATATTGGCTTTCGCTGAATACAAAAAACAAATCATTTTGAGTATTGTATATATCTTCGTAAGTTTTAGATATATGTACTTTATATTCTTCTTTATCAATATTGATGTAGAAAGTGAATCTTTTTCTTCCTTTGGCCACTTGTTGAAATGTTTCTTTTTTCAGATTTGTAATTACGTTTCCGTAGGAATCAATATGTTTAATCTTGCATTTGATAATATTTTTAGGTTGCATCGGTGTAATTACAGCATCGATTGTAGGGCAAGTTATAATTTTATTTTTGTCATAAGGTGTTCCGATAGCCTTCAAGTCATTGGTTTGTATCAATTTTGCTGCTGCTGCCGGATAATAATCCAATATAGAAAAGGTTAAATGTTTTTTATCATCTTCAGTACGAGGTATTTGTACAATATGTTCAATGTTTTCAATGTCAGGACAGATAGAAGCGATAATTCCATTGTTTTGACAGAAAAAAAATTGTTTTTGATATTCAAAGGCAACATAATCGGTGAAGAAGAAGTCTTTTTCCATTGACTTATCCTTGCTTTTCAGCCAATGTTGATAGGTATGCAAGTCTATATTGTTGATGGCATTGACAGCAATGATATGAATAGTCTTTTCCGGAAAAAAAGGAAAGGAGGTCCGCACCTGATAGGCAGCCTTGGTAAAGTCTGCCAAAGGTATTTTGTGAGTGATGTCCACAAATTGACAATTGGGCGATATTTTTAGTATGCTTGCCTTGAATATGGCCGCGTAGAAATCCATATCCCCCCAGTCGCTTGTCAAAGTTATGATATTACTCATGTTTCGGTTGTATTCGTGTTAAGATTTGCAAAGTTAGTATTTTTTTTGCAATCATTTCAGAAAAACAAGGTGGTGGAGAACAAAAATCTTATATTATGCACCGAATGTAATTGTGCGGCAGGGTAGTTGTCGTTGGGCTTTTGTACAATGCCAAGGCTGTTGCGTGTATCGCCATAACAAACAGAGGTGTATTCCGGTTCAAAAGCGAATTGTAATTTTTTTGCATTGTATTTTATGCGAGGGGCTATTCTATAAATGTTTTTGATATTGCAATTGCTCATAAAATAGCTTTGAGGATTGTTCCAATCCTGAATGTTTTTCATGGCTCCTATATTTTCGCAATAACCGGCAAACAAAGCAATTTCCCATGTTTTGATTTTAGCATAGATGTCAATCCATGCACTGATATTGTGCAGACCGATATAATCATAATCCATTTTCTGGTCCAAAGGTTTTGTGTCATAGTATTTTACGGCATATCCTCCAACAGAAAGCATATCATTGAAACCGCAAGACCATA
>JAFZUH010000021.1 GCA_017618435.1 Bacteroidales bacterium
CGTGTCTGCCTGCCGTATTTGATGTATCTATCAAATTGCCGTAACAAGTGAAGGGACCACTGTTGTAAATACCACCGGCGGAATCGGTTGCCGTATTGCCACCCACAATCAGATTTTTAGGCGACAATGCCGTACCAACGGTTATAGTGCCTGCATTGACCATACCGCCACCATAACTTGAAGATGCCGTATTGTTTAACACTTTTAAATCCGCATTACAGGTAAGGGATCCCGAAGTCAGCATTATTCCACCGCCACGGGTTGCCGTATTGTTGGAAACCGTCAGAATGCCATTGGTCGTAACGGTACCCGAACTTATTACCATACCACCGCCATCAGTTTTAGCCGTATTGTGTGAAATAGTAGAAGCCACATTGAAATTGAGAGTACCACCATTGATATAAATACCACCACCATTTGCCTTGGCTTGATTGCCGTTGCCCGAACCGCCTATGGTACTTGCGTTGGTAGAAAAATTAACCGTACCGGCATTGACATACAAAGCCCCACCATTGCCCGTGGCCGTATCCTTGGTAAAGGTGGCATTGTTCAAGGTAATTGTTGAGGTACTGTCTTTATAAATACCGCCACCATTGGCGGCTTTATTATTATTCACAATCATACCCGAAGGAAACGTCATAGGAAGTTTTGTATAAATACCACCACCGTTACCATCTGCGACATTGTCTGAAACAGACATGCTACCAACCGAATATGAACCTAAATCTCCATTATAACTCCTGAAGAATATACCACCACCATCAGTCGAAGCCGTGTTGCCGTTTACTGTAAGTGTTCCATTTACGGTAAAACTTCCTGCCTCCTTATACAGACCGCCACCTGCACCTGCAGAAGCACTATTGCCACTGATAGTCATATCTCCCGTACAGGTTAAGGTACCCTGACGAAAAACCAAACCGCCGCCATTATTGTCAGTGACTGTATTGTTACTTACCGTTACATTGCCATAAAAACTATAGGTTCCCGACGAATTGTTCTGATAAAAGGCTCCACCCCATGCAGCAGAAGTATTATGGTCAAAGACTATGTTTTTGTTGTCATCGGATTTTCCGACCTGCATAGTACCCTGACATCCATAATAACCACCGCCGTATGTACCTTTGTTATGACTAATATTGGCACCGCCATACAGATTCAGTGTTGATGCATCATATTGATAAATACCGCCTCCATTGGTTTTACAAGAATTGTTCGTTACTGTTAAAAGAGCATTGCAGGTAACAACGGCATTTGCACCGATATGCAGACCACCTCCTTTGCTACTGCTTACTGTAGAAGTATTATGATCCAAGGTCAGGGCACCATCGGCTGTAATTGTTCCTTTACGTATGGCTATACCGCTACCGAATTTTGCAGAATTATACGATATGGTAGTTGCGGCAGGAATTTTCACATTACCTGTATAGCCTACAAAGATAGCACCACCGGAGTCTGTTGCTGTATTGTAAGAAATTTGTGGGGCAACGGTAAAATTGATTTCTCCACCTTTGGCATAGATACCGCCACCGTCTTTGGTTGCCGTGTTGCCGTTGCCAGAAGTTCCACCTATGGTCGTTTGTGAAGTAATAAAATTAAATTGTCCGGAATTGACAAAGATACCGCCACCGCCCTGACCATTTGAAGTGCCATTGGCGGCATTTTTGGAAAGGGTTGCCCCGGCAAGATTCAAGGTACATGCAGAAACATAAATACCACCACCATTCGTTGAAGCGGTATTGTTGCTCAAATAGGTGTTTGTTCCTGTTATATCTAAGGTACCTGCCACGGCTGCTATTCCCGCACCATTGGTGGCCGTATTGCCCCATATCGTACCGAGATTGCCCATTGTTTTAGTTTCAGCACTATCGCAATAGACTCCCCCACCCGTGGTAGCCGAATTCTGATTTATGGTCAAATGATTGGCACCGGTTATAGTTCCCGATTGGAAATACAAACCACCTCCGTAGGTGGCTCCCGTATTTTCGTTGATTCTCAATAAAGTATCTGAACCATTAAAAGAAAGGGTACCACCTTCCATAGTCATACCCGCACCACGCGTTGCCGAGTTGTGATTGACAGAAGCAACCGCCGTAGAACATGCCAATGTTCCATTGACAAGACAAATACCACCACCGCTATAAGCGGCAGAATTGTAGGAGATATTGGAAGCCGCTTTGCTATTGACCGTACCGCCTGCAATATAAATACCTCCACCTTTTTCAGAAGCCTCGTTATACGCAATAGTTGGGGCTACATTGAAATTGACTGTACCGCCAGACACATAAATACCCCCACCTTTTTTGGCACTATTCTTGTCTGCGGTTGAGACTCCGCCTATAGTACTTGCCGTTGAGGAGAAGGTTACCGTACCACTATTTACATAAATTGCACCACCATTGTTTGTGGCTGTATTGTTTTTAAAAGTACAATTGGTTACCGTAACGGTACTTGCTGTATTTTGGCATATCGCCCCGCCGTTGGTTCCTGCTGTGTTACCACTAAAAGTGCAACCTGTGTATGTAACGTTAGGAGTAGAATATTTATAAATAGCCCCTCCTTCAGTTCCTGCCGTGTTGTTTGTAAATTCCGCATTAGAAAGGCTAGTGTTAGTATAACATGCCCCACCGACTGTACCTGCAGAGTTGCCTTGAAAAATATGTTTGCCATCAACAGTGAGTGTGCCGTCTGTCTTACAGAAGGCCCCACCGTAGGTATTGGTACAACTGTTGTCTTTCCATTTCAAGTCTTTGTAACAATGAAGAGTCCCCCCTGTCATTCGCATATTGCCACCATAACTGCCAGCCGTAGTACAAGCCTCTATGGTCATATATCCATGGGCATTGATAGTACCTGTTGACAGAAATATAGCCGCTGCCCCCTTAGAATCACCTGTACCCGTTTGTGTACAATTGGAAATGGTCAAATCCCCGTAGCAATTAATAGTACCGCCGGTTTTATAAATTCCACCAGCGTATGTGGCTGCCGTATTATTATTAATATTCAAATTCACAGGAGTTTCCGCTGTACCCACATTGATAGTACCAGCAGTTTGGTAAATACCTCCACCACTGGCTGTAGCTGTATTATAAGAGATTTCCGGAGCAACATAGAAATTTACTACTGTACTATTTTGGACATAGATACCCGCACCAGAAGAAGCCACATTGCCCGTACCACTACCTCCTATTATCGTTTTATGATTGATAAAATTCACTGTCGCATTGGACACATTGACAGCAGACCCTGATGTAGTGGTAGAGCAGTTTTTTATGATACAGTTGTCTATATTTGCAATAGTACCTGTATTAAAAACTCTCACCATAGCCTTAGTGGCTTTTCTACCAGAGCCTTTGGCTCCATCTAATATAATATCGGTAAGATTTATTGTTCCTGCAGTAGCATTTATAACTCCCGCATTAGCCGTACGGGTGATAGTACGTTGCGTACCCGAGTCGCTACTTACCACATTTATTGTAATATTTTTATTTATGAGACCTTCAACTCCTATATTCGCATCACCGCAAACGGTAAGGGTAAACTCATCTCCGTCTGTACCTTTTGCCACACAAGCGTTTATAGCAGCACCAAGGTCGGAATAGGTGGTAGTGCCATCGTAGATAGGCTGTTTTGCAAACCTTGTAACAGGCATTTTATATCCTGTTGCCGTAGTACTTGTAAAATCCACCACCTTTGTATTATTGTATGCTTGAGCACGATTTGTAATACTCGTAGCTCTTGTATAAGAAGTAGCGGAAACCCCACTTTTGCTTTCATAATAAATCAACAAAGACTTATTGGCTGGCACAACAACAGGGGTTTTAAAATTACAATGATACCAGCCGCTGTCTGCAGGATACGTATTTTTTTTCATTTTAGGCATATCGCCTTCCCACACAAGCGTAGCCCCATCGGTAGTAGGATTTATGTATGTAGTACCAATATCTGATATATCAGTATAATCTACTATTTTATAATAAATTTTTTGGTTAGGCAATACCTTGCTTGGTCCCTCTTTTGAGGTAAAAGCAATACCATACAAAGTCTTTCCGCCAACTTCAGAAGACAAATATAACATTCTGGACCAACCTGATATATGACTACCTGTACTCACAGGCATATAACTAACCCCACTTGTAGTAGCCGTATCGGTAGTGTTATAATAGAAATCTGTATTATCTATTTGTCCAAAAAGCAATTGCACTCCCAGCAAGAAACTACAGCATAACAAAATAAATTTTTTCATTTTTTGTAAAATTTTATTAAACAATCTTTTATCAGGCAGCAGATTTTTTTCTTCGTCTAAAAAACAAGTGGCAAGCATAGCAAAAATCCACAATGCAAAAACAAAACATTGCGGTACATGCCCGTATATATTTAAGTTA
>JAFZUH010000241.1 GCA_017618435.1 Bacteroidales bacterium
AAATTGAAAAATTATTTATGATTTTGTTATCATATTGTAGAATAAACGATAAATGTGTGGTTAAAGATGGGGAAATCATTATTCCAGACCTTCCGCAAACACACTCATTATCTCATATTTATCGGCATTTACAATTGGATTATCCCAAATTTTTCAAAATGGACAATTTGTCCAAACTTGGTTTTTTAGGAGCAGAACTTTTGTTAAATGCCCATTTTCAAGATACTGAAAATCGCCTGCAAAAGAAAAATATGGCAATTGTATGTTGCAATACGGCAGCCTCTTTGGACAATGACAGACGTTATCAGGAAACGATAAAGACAACAGAATTTTTTCCAAGTCCTGCGGTTTTTGTCTATACCTTACCCAATATCGTAACAGGAGAAATAGCCATCCGTCATAAAATTATGGGCGAAACATCGTTTTTTGTTCTCCCCCAATTTTCAGCAGCAACTATTCTGGAATTATCCCAAGCCGCTTTTGATGACCCTGAAATAGATTATATTTTATCCGGTTGGATTAACTTTGAATTCGGAAAAAGCGATTTGTTTTTAACACTCCTGCAACGCTCACAAAACCCAAACACTAACGTTAATGAAACAATCTTAGACCAATTATATACTAAATATCAATAAAATGGACGAAAATTTGATATTCAACCTAAAAAAAGAAGTTATAGAAGCCTTGAATTTAGAAGACTATAAACCTGAAGACATTGACACAGACGCTGCTTTGTTCGGAACAGGTTTAGGCTTGGATTCTATTGACGCCTTGGAATTAATTGTCTTGTTGGAAAGAAATTATGGCATCAAGATAAAAACCAAAGAGGAAAGCAAGGCAATATTCCAATCCATACGAACAATGGCAGAATATATTCAACAACATAGAAGCAAATAAATTCCGACAAATATGAATCACCGTATTGCAGTTACAGGCATTGGCATTATCAGTGCAATAGGCAAAGGCATCAACGAATGTTGGGACAGCCTTTTGAACTATCGCTCCGGTATTGGAAAAATGAAATACCTGCAATCGGTTCATACAAATATCCCTGTAGCCGAAGTTGATTTTTCTGACCACGATTTGAGAAATCTGCTCAATATCTGCAATTCCGAACCGATAAACCGAACAGCCTTGTTGGGTATTGTCGCAGCAAAAGAAGCCATGAATATGGCAAAACTTAACACCTTGCCGCCATTAACCGCCTTTATCAATGGGACAACGGTTGGAGGCATGGAAAAAACAGAACAATTTTACCCTGATTTTAAAAACAATGAAGACTATATCGCCCTGCACGATTGTGGAAGTACAACAGATTGTATGGCGAACAAATGCGGAAATTTTGCTTTCACCTCCACCATTTCTACCGCTTGTTCATCGGCAGCAAACGCCATTTTGTTCGGAGCCAATATGCTGCAAACCGACAAAATGGATTGTGTTATCGCTGGAGGGAGTGAATGTTTGACAAAATTTCATTTTAACGGTTTTCATGCTCTACAGATATTATCAGAAAAGCCTTGTCGCCCATTTGATGCCAATCGTTCCGGTTTAACATTAGGAGAAGGAGCGGCTTTTCTTGTTTTGGAAAGGGAATGTGATGCCAAGCAACGCAAAGCCAATATATTATGCTATTTGTCAGGATTTGGCAATGCTTGTGATGCCTATCATTACACAACTACCTCACCGCAAGGTCATGGAGCATATTTGGCTATGCAAACAGCCTTACAATCAGCGGGGTTAAAACCAACAGACATTGACTATATCAATGCTCATGGTACAGGCACGCTAAACAATGATGAAACAGAAGGACGAGCTATGCAAAACCTATTTGGCAATAATATGCCTCCCTTTTCATCAACCAAAGCCTATACTGGCCATACGACAAGTGCTTCGGGGGCCATAGAAGCCGTATTTTCCATTTTGGCTTTATGCCATAATGTTATTACTGCCAATCTCAACTTTGAAACTCCAATGCCTGAGTTGAATATATATCCCCAACGACAAAACGACAGCACAAAATTGATAAAACACGTTTTATGCAATTCTTTTGGTTTTGGCGGCAACGATACCACTCTGATATTTTCCAAAAGTTAAACAACATGGGTATATATATTCAATCAGCAGCACAGATTTCGGCACAAAAACCTCTTTGTTGGGACTTTTTGTCAGAGCCAATAATATATCAAGAAAAATTGGTACACAGTCTCATGCCAGACACAAAAGCCTATATTCCCTCCAACGAAGCAAGGCGAATGGACAATATACTCAAACGGGCTGTTGTTACGGCAAAATCAGCCATAGAAACTGCCAACATTTCCCAACCGGATGCCATTATTGCAGGTACAGGACTTGGGTGTATGGACAACACCTTGCACTTTTTGCAAGATATGACACAATACAATGAGGAAATGTTATCACCGACTTTTTTCATGAAATCAACACATAATACCCTTGCTTCCCAATTGGCCTGTTTACTGCATTGTCATGGATACAATACGACTTATGCTCACGGAGAAATCTCTTTTGAGTCCGCCTTATTGGATACCCTAATGCAGTTTCAACTTCAAAACATTCATACGGCTTTGGTCGGTGCATACGATGAAATGCCCAATATTTATTTTGAATGGTTGGAAAAACTAAACCATTACAAAAAA
>JAFZUH010000242.1 GCA_017618435.1 Bacteroidales bacterium
AAAAGCGTCATGATAACAGGCTGCACAGGTCTGATCTGTTCTGCGGTGATAGATGTTATCATCCGATGGAACGAAACACATCCGGCAAAGATACATATTCTGGCCGCTGGTCGCAGCGAACAGAAAGTTGTCAAACGGTTTGCGCCCTATGCACATAAAGACTGGTTTGTCTATCTTCACTATGATGCCGCTTCGGAAAACACATTTCCGATCGGATGCGATTATATTATTCACGGGGCAAGCAATGCATCTCCGAACAAAATCATAAGTGAGCCGGTTGAAACCATGCTTAGTAATTTTATGGGCGTGAAACGTCTGTTGGATTTCGCAAAGGAACATGATACCAAAAGACTTCTGTTCATTTCTTCGTCAGAAGTGTATGGCGAATCGGTTACGTTCCCACAAAACGAGATAAGCACCCCGCTTAATTCGAGAGTACCCTACGCTGTTGTCAAAAATGCGGGTGAAGCCTTTTTGCGTTCCTATCACAAAGAATTTGGCTTGGAATATACCATATTCCGATTCTTTAACACTTACGGTCCCAAACAATCCAAAGATTTTGTCATTTCAAAACTATTGGCAAAAGCATTGAAAAACGAACCTATAACCATTTATGGCGATGGTACACAATCAAGAACATTTTGCTATATAGATGACAACATTGACGCTTGTTGCAAAGCCGCCTATGACAATCTTTTTGTAAACGATGTGGTCAATATCGGCAATAACAACGAAACCTCTATTTTGGATTTGGCCCATTTGATTATTAAATTAACCGGTTCTAAGTCGGATTTGGTATTTTTGCCGCCGTTAAAAGAAGGCGATATGCAAAGAAGATTGCCGGATATAAGCAATATGAAAACTTTGCTCAACCGCCCGCTTTGCTCTTTGGAAGAAGGAATCAAACGAATTATCAATAGTCCGCGTTTCCAAATCTGACAATGGCAACCCGAAGCAAAACATTGTCCAAAAGCTCGTATATCCGTAGCCTGCAATGTTTGAAATCTTTGTATCTGTACAAAAACCATTACAAAGAAAAAGACCCGCTCCCTATTGAATTGCTCCGCCGATTCAAGCAAGGCACACAATTCGGCAGGCTTGCTTGGCTTTTGTTCCCCAATGGTATGGATATGTCCCCAAAAACCGCCTTTCCCAATGCAATTGTTCGGGCAGCCCAACATGTTGAGGCTTGTCTTTTGCAAAACGATAACATTACCTTGTACGAAGCCTCTTTTTACTCCAATTCCGCATTAACCATTTTGGATATATTGGTAAAGAAAAACAATCTTTTGTATGCCTATGAGGTAAAAAGTTCGGTTGAAATAACCCCCACCTATCTCAATGACGCCGCTTTTCAATATTATGTAATGACACAAGCGGGATTCAAACCCGAAAAGTTTTATATTGTCCACATGCGGGCAGGTGCCAATCTTGACCATATCGGCACAGATGATCTTTGCCTAAGCGATGTTACCGCCAATATTATAGAAAAACAAGACTTTGTGGAAGCACATATCGCCATGGCTTTTGAGGCGATGACAGATGAAAAACTATTGTTTGCTACCAAAGGCGAACATTGTACTAAACCTTATCTCTGCGATTTTGCAGGTTTTTGCTCAAGGCAAGAAAATACGGAAAAGACTACGCTGTGAGACTAAAAGCATATACCTGCTTTCAATCCGAAAAAGATATACATTGAGGGACGGTCTGTATTGACCATTATCGGACGGATATTTTGAGCCGGTTTGCTGCCGTCTTCACTGCTGTAATATCTGTAAGTTGATTCTTGGAATTTGGCAAACAAGGTAAGGTTAAGACCTGTTGCGTAGGCAAAATTGAATTTCATACCCACACCGATTTCTCCCATCAAACCGGATTTTGCCCCGTGTATAACATAATCCGAAGCATTGCCATTGGCTGCCTTGTAGGGTTTGGAGTTGAAAAACCAGCGGTTGGCATAACCAAAATTCACATACATGTGGGGGGCAATTCTTGTCCGCATCATATTTATTCTCAAATCCAAATAGATAGGAACAAAGCCGTTTTTAACTGTCCAATATTCAAAATTGACACCTACACCCAAAGCGACATAGGGGTTGAACTGATAGCCCAAGAATTGGTTGATGGCAATATTGGAAATACCCTTGTTCAACTTGTCCACTCTTTCGGCGGTTTCACCTTCTTCCATAGTATAAGGAATACGGGCAAGACCTTGTGAAAATGACAAACTTGTGATAAACAAAGGTCCTTTTTCCTTTATATCGCCAACTCTCTGACCTGCACGCTGGCTGTATGCATAAGGTAATATCCCTATTAATAATAGGAGGATTATTGTCCGATTACAAATTTTTTTGCCCATAATTTTCCGCTGTGAAATTTGAATGCAAAGATAACATTTTTTTTCCAATTATTATATAATGGCAAAAACAAGCCCGAGAAAGAAAAACACAACCGGACAACCGGCACAACTGCCTTGAATGTGCAGTAAAACAAAAAAGACAAAAAAATATTGTATTTCTGTAGCACAAAAATTGAACGGAAAAAGCAGATATAAATAATTGAAATAAAGATAAA